>NZ_JBFULS010000055.1:0-47575 GCF_054049775.1 Methylobacterium sp. P5_C11
GGCGGCACCACCCCGGCGACCCGGCGCGGCGCCGCGGGATAGCGGGCGACGAGCCCGACGAGGGCGCCCGCCCGGTCCAGCACCGGCGCGCCACCGGAGCCCGGCTGGAGGGCCGAGAGCAGATCGTCCCCGCGCGCCTCGCCGGGGGCGGCCTGGATCCCGTCCGGCCCCGGCGCGAGGGCGATCAGGCCGTCCCCGGCACCGACCGGCTCGGTCCGCGTAGCCGGCCGGAGCGGGGCAGGGGCTCCAGGCCCGTCGAGGAGCGCGAGGCCCGCCGGATCGGTCGCGAGAACCCGCGCCGGCGCCGACCCGACGCGGAGGTTCGCACACCCCTCGATCACGGCCGCGGCGGTCAGCACCCGGCCCGGCGCCACCGTGAGGCCGGCGCCCACTGCGGATGCGGCCGTGAGGGCGGCCGGCCCGGGTTGGGCGGGGGCACGCGGTAATGGGACTTGCGGTACGGAGGCTTGCGGTACAGGGACTTGCGGGCCGGCGGCGCGGAGCGGCGGCGCGGCGGCCGGGCCGGACGGCCCTGGCGCGGCCTGCGCCGCGGCGGGGTCCGGGAACGGCGTGAAGGCGTTCGCCACGGCGATCACGAGCCGGTCGACCTCCGGCGCCAGGGCGCGGTCGTAGCCGAGCAGGAACCCGCGCACGCCCTGCGGGCCGGACGCGTAGCGGATGTAAGACAGGCCCGGCCCGGTCTCCGCGGTGACCACCAGAGTGTCCGGCCGCCTGAGCTTGTAGGTGACCTTGCGGCCGGGGAGCGGCGCGGTGGCCTTCTCGAACAGGGCGTCCAGGGTCTCGGTGCCCGGCGGGAAGGCGCGGGATTCCAGGGTCACACGCCCGTCCGGGCTCTGCCAGCGGGTACCGGCGGGCAGGGCGGTGCGCTTCGTCAGCAGCCGCTCGGGCACCCCCATCACGGCGCCGGTTCCAGGGTCGACGGCACTCCGGAAGCGCGCCGCCGTCCGGGCCGCCGCACCGGCGGCCAGCAGAGCCGCCCGGCCGCGCGCATCGAGGGGATCGGCTCCGCCCGAGCGGTCGCGGTAGGCCTTGAGCGCCTCGAAGGTCCGCCGCCCGAACGCCCCCGACACCACGGCGTTGAAATCGCCGGTCCAGACCAGGGCGTCCTGGACCGCCTTGCGGTCGGCCTCCGGCAGGGACTCGAAGGCCCCCTTGGCGGCGTCGAAGGCAGGATCGGCCGGTGCCGGCCTCGGTGCCGCCCGGGACGGGACCGGCCGCTCCTGGGCAGGGTCCGGCTCCTGGGCGCGGCCGGGGCCTGTGCCGAAGGCGAGCAGGATCGCCAGCAAAGCCGGTCGCCGGGAACGGCCGACCGGTGCGACCGGAGGCCGGCACCGCGACGCGTCACCCGAATCCATCGCCGCCCTCCGACCCCCGACGCCCCGATCCTGGCAGAGGCCGCGGCGACAGGCCAGTTCAATCCGGTCAACCGGCACCGTGCGTCCGGAGCGGCGATGCGCTACAGGGCGAAGATCCGGCCCGGGGCGGCGGCCGGGTCACCGGATCGCAGGTCCGGCCACGCGATGCCGTCATGGTTCGACGCGGAGCCCGGCATGAGCGAGACGAACAACACCTTCAAGAAGGCGCCCAAGCGCAAACCCGTCAAGGGCAAGAGCATCAGCGTCTCCCCGGAGATGCGGCAGGCCTATGCCGACCTGATTCAGGAGCGCGCGGAGAAGCAGGAGGCCTACGGCCGTCACCTGCCGCAGGACGAGACGCGCCGCCGGTAGGGCGCGCGCCCCGGATCCGGCCTTCCGGCCGGTCCCGCTCTCGACCATCTGCACGACGGAGGCTGACCCGCGGGGGCGTTCCGGGCCGCGATCCCGCGCCGCCCCTCTCCCGGGCGCAGGGGGCGCCTGCGCATCGCGCGCTGCCCGGGCTGGAACCGAACCCCCAGGACCATCGGTTCTCCCCCGTCTCCGAACCTGCCGCCATCGGCGCCCTGCGCGCGGTCGCCGGTATCGCCCCCCTTCACGCCGCCCGAGTCCGCGCCCCGGCGCGGATCGCGGCGGCGTCCGAACCACGGAGGTCCCCGCACGTGGCCAGCCCCGTCGCCGTCCTCCCAGTCGGGATCGAGACCCAGGCGCAGCCGGGCGCTCCGGCCCAGCAGAACCGCCTCAGCGCCAGCGAGATCCGGGCGATCGTCTTCGGCCTGATGACCGCGATGCTGCTGGCGGCCCTCGACCAGACCATCGTGGCCACTGCCATGCCGACCATCGGCCTCGACCTCGGCGACGCCGCCAACCTGCCCTGGATCGTCACCGCCTACCTGCTGGCCTCCACGGCGGTGACCCCGCTCTACGGCAAGCTCAGCGACATCCACGGCCGGCGGATCATGCTGCTGATCGCCATCGTGACCTTCGTGCTCGGGTCGCTCGCCTGCGCGCTCGCCCCCACGATGGTGGCGCTGGCGCTCGCCCGGGGCCTGCAGGGCGTCGGCGGCGGCGGGCTTATCGCCCTCGCGCAGACGATCCTCGCCGACATCATGTCGCCCAAGGAGCGGGCGCGCTACCAGGTGGTGATCGCGGGCGTGTTCGTGACCGCCTCGGTGGCGGGACCGCTGCTCGGCGGCTTCTTCGCCCAGCACCTGCACTGGTCGCTGATCTTCTGGATCAACCTGCCGATCGGCGTCCTGGCCTTCGCACTCACCAACGCCAACCTGAAGCGCCTGCCGCGCCACGACCGCCAGCACCGGCTGGACTGGCCCGGGGCGGTGCTGATGGTGGCGGCCTCGATCACCCTGCTGCTGGCCCTGAGCTGGGGCGGCGTGCGCTACCCCTGGGGATCCGCGCCGGTCCTCGGCCTCCTCGCCGCGGCGGCGGTGCTCGGGATCGGCTTCGCGGTGCGGCTCGCCACGGCGGCCGAGCCGCTGATCCCCACGGAGGTGCTGAAGAACCAAGTGGTCTACAGCGCGACGCTGGCCGCCTGCTTCGCCATGGGCACCTTCATCGGGCTCACCATCTACGTGCCGATCTTCCTGGAAGGCGTGATCGGGCTCTCGGCCAGCGAATCCGGCCTGGCCCTGGTGCCGCTGATGGTCGGCACCGTCACGGGCGCCACCCTGTCGGGCCGGTCGATGCTGTACTTCCAGCACTACAAGCGCGTGCCGCTCGCCATGATGTGCGTCAGCCTCATCTGCTGCGCCGTCATCGCCTGGGCGGGACGGGCGCTGCCGTTCTGGCTCATGGAGGTGCTGTTCGCGCTGCTGTCCATGGGAATCGGGACGATCCTGCCCCTCTCCACCATCGCGATCCAGAACGCGGTGGCGCGCCACCAGCTCGGGATCGCCACCGCGTCGATGAACTTCTTCCGGTCCCTGGGGGGCGCCCTGATCGTGGCGGCGTTCGGCACCATCGTGCTCGGCGGCGCCGCGGGCGATGCGGGCCACGACGTGGAGAGCCTGATCCGCGGCGCCGATCCGGCCCGCCTCGCCCTGACCTTCCGGTACGTGTTCCTGGCGGCCTGCCTCGGGCTGCTCGCCGCCTTCACGTTCCTGGCACTCATGGAGGAGCGATCCTTGGGGGAGCGCACGTCGCCGAAGATGGATGGGGGCGCGCCGGACAAGCCGGCCTGAGGCGCGCCTCCCGCCCCATCCTGCGCGATCGGCAGCGGCCGCGGGCCGCGATGCCGACGCCGTCCGGCACGCCTTCCAGCAGCGGGTCGGCACGACCGCGGCGGAACAGCTTCGCCGGCCTGCGGGGGGCCGAGGCAGACGTCGCCCGCATACCGGCGGCCGCGGCCCTGCCCTTGATTCGCCCGGATCACCGCTTACCTCGGCCCCATCGGCTGCGGGCCCCTCTGGCGGGCGCTGCTCAGCGCCCGTGATGTCGGAGCCGATGCTTTCCATTCGGAATCAGCATCAGGTCCCGCACATGATGGACGTTCTCACCATCGCATGGCTCGGCAAGCCATTGTGGATGTGGCTCGGCTTCCACCTCCTGATCGCCTGCCTGCTCGCCTTCGACCTCGGTCTGCTCCACCGCGACAAGGAGCATGAGATCGGCGTCCGGGAGAGCTTGGCGCTCACCGGCTTCTACCTCGCCCTCGGCCTCGCCTTCGGCGGCTGGATCTGGTGGTATCTCGGGCCTCAATCCGGCGAGGAATACGTCACCGGCCTCGTGGTCGAGAAGTCGCTGTCGATGGACAACGTCTTCGTCATCGCCATGATCCTCACGGCGCTGGGCATCCCCCGGGCCGCCCAGCACCGGGTCCTGCTCTGGGGCATCCTGGCGGCCGTCCTGCTGCGGGGCCTGATGATCGGCCTCGGCGCGGCCCTGGTGCACGAGGTGCACTGGGTCCTGTCGCTGTTCGCCGCCTTCCTGATCTATGCCGGCCTGAAGATCCTGCTGTCGGGCGACGAGGAGGAGGGCGACTTCCAGAACAGCGCCGTCGTGCGCTGGTTCAAGACGACCTTCCGGGTCACCCCCGAGTTGCACGGCCAGCGCTTCGCGGTGCGCAAGGCCGATCCGAAGACCGGCCGGGCCGCGCTGTACTTCACCCCACTGGCGCTCGCCCTGGTGCTGGTCAACGGCGCCGACGTGATCTTCGCGGTCGACAGCGTGCCGGCGATCTTCGCGATCACCACCGACACCTTCGTGGTCTACACCTCCAACATCTTCGCGATCCTGGGCCTGCGCGCCCTCTACTTCGCGCTGGCCGCGATGGTCGACCGGTTCGCCTATCTCAAGACCGCGCTCGCCTTCATCCTGATCTTTATCGGCGCCAAGATCGTGGTGGCCGACACGTTCGGCCTCGTGACGGTCCAGCCGTGGGTGTCGCTGGTGGTCACCCTGACGCTCCTGGCGGCGGGCGTCGCCTACAGCCTGTGGCGGACCCGGACCGACGCGCCCGCCCTGGCGGAGCCGGACCCGCACCCGCACGAGGCGCGCGCCCACCGCGCCTGAGGCGGAACCGGCGGCCCGTCAGGCCGCCGGCAGCGCCGCGATCAGGTCGCGCAGGGTGGTGATGGTCGAGGCGTCGGCCACGCCGTCCACCCGCGCCTGGCGGAAATGGCGCTGGAACGCGGCGACCACCGCGTGGGTGCGCGCGTCGAACGAACCGGTCACCGGCAGGTCGTAGCCATACAGCGCGAACATCGCCTGCAGCGCCTCGACGGGCTGGCCCGCATCACCCCGCGCGAAGAAGCGGCCGTCCTGCAGGCGGGCGGGGGGCACGTGGTGGCCGAGTCCCGCCGCCGCGAGGCGGTCCCAGGGGAAGACCTCGCCGGGATCCTCCTTGCGCTCCGGGGCCACGTCGGAATGGGCGAGAACCCGCTCCGGCGGGATCGGCCAGCGGCCGAGGATGTCCCGGGTGAGTGCGATCACCGCGTCGACCTGCGCCTCCGGGTAGGGCGGCAGACCGCCGGCATGACCCGGATGGACGATCTCGATCCCGATCGAACGGGAATTGACGTCCCGCTCCCCCTTCCAGGCGCCGGCACCGGCGTGCCAGGACCTGCGGGTCTCCGGCACCAACTGGACGATGCCGCCATCCTCGAACACGAGGTAGTGCGCCGAGACCTCGCTCAGCGGGTCGCGCAGGCGCGCCAGGGCGGCGGCCCCGCTCTCCATGCCGGTGTAATGGAGGATCAGCATGTCGACAGGCCCCGCGCGGCGGGCGCCGTGGTTCGGCGAGGGCGCGACGCGGCGGGCGAGGGGGCTGTCGGGATCGAGGCTCATCGCAGCCCGCGCTCCTGCGCGATCCGGTCGTAGGCGGCGTTGATCGCGGCGAGCCGCCGCGTGGCGATGGCCACCGCCTCCGTCGGGAGGCCGCGGGCGAGCGCGCGATCCGGATGGTGCTCGGCCACCAGCGCGCGGTGGCGGGCCTTCACGGCGGCGTCGTTCGCCTCCCGGTCGAGCCCGAGGACGCGGTAGGGGTCGTCCGGCAGACGAACGTGCCGGGCGGCGATGCGCTGGAACGCGGCCTCGTCGAAGCCGAAGATGCCCGAGACCGCGCGCAGGTAGCGCTCCTCGGCCTCGTGGAGCGCCCCGTCGGCGCCGGCGATCTGGAACAGGCCGTCGAGCACGTCCTCCAGCAGGGCCGGCTCGTCGCCGAAGGTGGTCGCCAGCTGACGCGCGTAGGCCTCGAAACCGTTCGTGGTCTTCTTGGCGAGGTCGAACAGGCGCTCGACGCCCGGGCGCGCCGCCGGCTCCACCTGCACCACCCGGCCGAAGGCCTCGACCTCGGAGGGCAGCACGACGCCGTCGGACTTGGCCATCTTGGCGGCGAGCGCCACGAGCCCGGTGGTGAACACGACGTCGCGCGGCGTCCGGGCGAAGGGCGCGCCGACCCGGTCCATCAGGAAATGGCCCGCGACACCGCCGATCAGGGCACCGAGGGGACCACCGATCGCCAGGCCCAGGCCGGCGCCGCCGAGCTTGCCCCACACGCCCTGGGATCTGGTCGCCTGATTCATGGGCGGCCCGGTCCCGGTGCGGATCCTCGGCTCGGTGCGGTCATCGGGGACGGCGTCATTCCGGCGCCGGGAGAGCCCCGGCCGAGCGACGAAATAGCCGCTCCGCACGCCGCGAGGAAGGGCCGGGCTGTGCCCGGCCCCTCTCGGCTTTGCTCAGCGGCAGTAGATGTTGCCGTAGGCGTCGCGGTAGGTGCCGTAGGGGCAGCGCGGCGCGGTCGAGGCACCCACGATGGCGCCGCCGGCGCCGCCGATCGCGGCACCCGCCAGGGCGCCCCCCGCACGGCCTGTGGCGGCCGCACCGATCGCGGCACCGGTCAGCGCGCCCAGGCCCGCACCGCCCAGCGCCCGATCCTCCGGGGTGTTGCAGGCGCCGAGCGAGAGGGCGGCGATGGTGGCGAGGGCGGCTGCCGTCAGCTTCTTCATGGTCCCCAGAACTCCCTTGTGCATCCGGTCCGGCCGGTGGCCGTGAACGTGGCGGATCGCGCCGAGCTTAGCAGGAAAGGAATGTCGGCCCTACGGCTAAGGTTCCATCCGCCGCGTCCGGAGTTGCGCCGGGTTCCCGTCTCGCCCTATGCCACCTGGCAGGCGGCGCTCCGGCCGGGGTGCCGCGGCGCCACATCCGAGGGTCCCATGCCGACAGCCACCACGATCGTCCGCCGGGCGGCGGTGCGCGCCGACCGCGTCGCCGACACGGTGATCCTGGACCGCGCGGCCCGGGACGCCGTCTCGGGATCCCTGGTGGCCGAGGGCGGCCTCGGCTTCGACGTGGCGCTCACGAAGGCCGCAGCCCTGGAGGACGGCGACGCCCTGCGCCTCGACGACGGCCGGCTCGTCGCCGTGCGGGCGGCCGCCGAGGCACTCCTGGAGGTGCGCGCCGAGAACCCGGCCCGGCTGCTGCGCCTCGCTTGGCAGCTCGGCGGCAGCCACGTGCCCGCCGAGATCGCCGCGGACACGCTCTACGTCCCGGCGACGCCCGCGGCAGCCGAGCTGGTGCGCGGGCAGGGCTGCGTCGCGACCTCGGTCTCCCGCGCCTTCCGGCCCGAGCGCGCCGCCCACGATCACAGCACCTGCGGCCACGATCACAGCCATGATCACCACGACCACGCGCACCACGACCATGGGCACGGACACGACCACAGCCATCACGACCACGCGCACGGCCATGAGCATCGCCATGGTCACGATCATGACCACGATCATGGTCACGTGCACGGCGCCGGCTGCAGCCACGATCATTAGAGAGGGCGCCAGCCGGCGCACGAAGCCCTCCCTCCGGACAGACCTCCGAGCGGCGGGCCGACCGATCGGGCGCCGCTCCCGTTTCCGGCGGGGTCAGTCCGGACGGCGCCGCCCCGCGACCACCGCACAACTACGTAATCACTTAATATGGAACATGTATAACTCCGTCCTATCGGCCGTAAACCATTCAATTCATCGCAATATAACGATCAATTAAATTATATTCCAATCAAAAACACTCGAATAAATCGCAAGTACGCTTGATAATTTCTGTTGCATCGCGATCACAGACCGAAACGTCAGATCCGGATACCTCGGTTCCGCCATCGAATTCTCGGAACCAACCGACATGAAGAACATCGTGACGTCCGCGGCTGTCCTCGCCGCACTGAGCACTGCCGCCGCGGCCGCGGATCTACCCCGCCGCGCGCTCCCGCCGGCACCGATCGCGCTGCCGGTCTTCACCTGGACGGGCGCCTATTTCGGTATCAACGCCGGCTATATCGGGTCGACCAAGGACGACGTGAACACGGCGGGCGTGATCCGGACGAGAAGCGGACTTCCCCTCGCTGACTATTCGGCCCCCGCGCACCTGCAACGGGACGGTTTCACAGGCGGCGGCCAGGTCGGCTACAATTATCAGTTCACGCCCGGCGCGGGCTTCGTCGTCGGCGTCGAGGCCGATCTGGGCTATACGGGCCTGCGCGGGCGCGAGAACTACAAGAGCATCGTTCTCGGGACCAACAGCTTCCGGCAGTCCAGCGACTACCTCGGGACCGTGCGCGGCCGTGTCGGTTATGCGGTGGACCGCACCCTGTTCTACGCGACGGGCGGTTTTGCCTATGCGGGCGAGACTTACCGCACCAGCCTGTTCCAGACCGGCAACGTGCCGAACTATTACGGCAGCCGTTCGCGCATCGAAACCGGCTACGCGGTCGGTGGCGGCGTGGAGTATGCCCTGCCCACCGATTCCTTCCTGAACGTCCTGCACGCCAACGCGGTGACGGTGAAGGGCGAGGCGCTGTATTACGACCTCGGCAGCCGCACGATCCCGGTCCTGCCGACATTCCGGAACGTCAACGCCTTCGCGTCCCGCTATCCGAACGAGGGCGTCCTCGGCCGCCTGGGCCTGAACTACAAGTTCGGGAGCTACTGAGCGGCACCCCATCGATCCTTCGGCTGAGCATCCCCAGCCCGATCAGACTGGTCGCCCCGTCGAAGGTCGCCCCAGGACTCGCGCCTGGGGCGTTCTGCGTCCGGAGGGAGGCCCCGCTGCAACCGGACGTTCAGGGGCGCTTCGGCACCGGCCGCCGGCAATAGGATCGGGCGTCCTCTGGTGCGAGACCGTCCTGCGTGGCGACGCATTGGTCGAGGGTCAGCCCGATGCTGGTGGCGTAGGGCTCGTTGGGCGACAGGGCTCCGCGCGCGAGACCGGCCAGATAGAGCAGGAACGCGACGGCCGCGAGGATCAGCGTCGCGACCACGGCGCGGTTCAGCAGCATCGCCGACGCCCGCTCATGGGATTCCGACCAGCAGCAGCGCGAGGGCGAGCACGGCGAGCCCCGCGCCGATCAAAGCCAGGGCGGTGTGATCACGTCCGGACCGGCGCATGGGAGAACGACCCGGCCGGGTCATGATCCGCGGCCCGGGGCGAGGCCTTCGGTTCGGCTCACGGCAGCAGGCCACAGAGGCCCGTGGCCAACCCGAAGGTGAGCGAGAGCATCGCCGCACAGAGCAGGGCGCGATCGATCACGCGGGTGGCCCGATCCTCCGGCTGAATGTCGATCATCGCGCGATCTCCCCGGCGCAGAATGGGGGACGCCTGTTGCTGACCTGTGTCGGCTGATCTCGACCGGAAGGCCGTTCGTGCCCGGGTCGGCGATCCAGGCCGGATTTCGACGGGCCGGGCGCGACGTCGGAGCGCCGGAACACCCCCGATGCCCCGCGGTTGGACCGTCATCCCCACCGGAGATGTCGCGTGACCACGGACCCGCTGCACAAGTATCCCCGTCCGCCCTTCCCGGCACAGCCCCAGAGCTTTCCCGGGAAGACCGGCCGCATGGAGCCGGAGCCCGACCACGGCGAGGCCAGCTACAAGGGCTCGGGCAAGCTCACGGGGTTGGCGGCGCTGATCACCGGCGGCGACAGCGGGATCGGCCGCGCCGTCGCCATCGCGTTCGCCCGGGAGGGTGCGGATGTCGCCATCTCCTACCTGCCGGAGGAGCAGGCCGACGCGGAGGCGGTCGGCCAGTGGGTCGAGAAGGCGGGACGCCGCGCGCTGCTCCTGCCGGGCGACCTCAAGGATGCCGCCTACGGGCGCCAGATCGTCGCCCGCACGGTGGAGACGTTCGGGCGCCTCGACGTGCTGGTCAACAACGGCGCGTTCCAGCAGCCGAACCAGGACCTCACGGCGATCGACGACACCGTGTTCGAGGACCATTTCCGCACCAACGTGTTCGGCGCGTTCTACGTGACCAAGGCGGCCCTCGCCCATCTGAAGCCCGGCGCCTCGGTGATCTTCACCTCGTCGGTGAATTCCAAGCACCCGATGCCGTCGCTCATGGCCTACAGCGCCACGAAGGGTGCGCTGAGCAACATGGTGCTGAGCCTCGCCCAGCTGCTCGCCGAGAAGGGCATCCGGGTGAACGGGGTACTGCCGGGGCCGATCTGGACCCCGTTCATCCCCGCGGGGATGCGCGAGGATGCGGTGAAATCCTTCGGCAGCCAGGTGCCGTTCGGCCGCCCGGGCCAGCCCGCGGAACTCGCCTCGGCCTACGTGATGCTGGCCTCGGACGAGAGCAGCTACACATCCGGCGCGCTCGTCACGGTGGCCGGGGCCATGCCGATCCTCTGAACGATCCGGCCGGATGGGGGCGCACCGAGATGCGCGCCCCCGCCGGCCCTGCCACCCCGACCGCGCTCAGGCGGCGCGCATCTCGGCGAGGAAGCGCGTCACCGCGCCCCGCAAGGTCTCGGCGCTGTCACAGATGTCGCCGGCCGCCGCGCCGACCTCGCCGGCCGTGCGGCGCGTATCCTCCGCGGCCGCCGAGGCCGAGACCACGTTCTGGCTCACCGAATCGGTTCCCCGGGACGCCTCGTCGATGTTCTCCGAGATGTGACCCGTGGCAAACCGCTGCTGCTCCACCGCCGCGGCGATCGCGCCGGCGATGGCGTTCATCGTGTCGATCGTCCTGCCGATCGCGTGGACGGCATCGACCGCCTCGGTCGTCTCCCCCTGGATCGCCGCGATCTGCGCCGTGATCTCCTCGGTGGCCCTTGCGGTCTGCCCGGCCAGGCTCTTCACCTCGGCGGCCACCACCGCGAAGCCACGCCCCGACTCGCCGGCCCGCGCCGCCTCGATGGTGGCGTTGAGCGCCAGCAGGTTCGTCTGCTCGGCGATCGCCGAGATGATCCGCACGACCTCCCCGATCTTCTCCGCCGCCCCGGCCAGGCCGCGGATCTGCCGGTCGGTGCGCTCCGCCTCGGTGACCGCCTGTCCGGCGATCTCGGCCGACTTGGCGACCTGGATGCCGATCTCCCCGATCGAGGCCGACAGTTCCTCGGTGGCCGCCGCCACGGTCTGGACGTTGGCCGCCGCCTGCTGCGCGGCGCCGGCCGCCGAGCCGGCCTGCTGCGCCGCCACCGCGGCGGTGTCCGACATGGCCCGGCAGGCCTCGCGCATCCCTGCGGCCGCGCTGTCGACCCGGGTCAGGAKCCGGCTTGCCCCGTCGTCGAAGTCGCGGGTCGCCTCCTCCATCCGGCGGGCGCGCTCCTGTCGGTGCTGCTGCTCGGCGCGCTGCCCGGCCGACAGGGTCTGGGCCTGGATCATGCTGTCCCGGAACACGCCGGCGGCCTCGGCCATCTGGCCGATCTCGTCGCGCCGCCCCCGCCCCGGGATCACGACATCCATCTCGCCGGCCGCGAGCCGGCGCTGGGCCGCCGTGAAGGCGCTCAGGGGCCGGGTGATGCTGCGCGCCAGCAGGACGCCGACAACCCCGATCCCGATCGCGAGCGGGATCAGCCAGAGCAGGATGGTGAGCATCCGCGTCCGGCCCAGGGCCTCGATGTCGTCCACGTACAGCGCGGAGCTGATGACCCACTGCCACGGCTCGTAGGCGAGGGAATAGGCGACCTTCGGAGCGGGCTCGGTCTCGCCGAGGCGTGCCCACCGGTACTCGGTGAAGCCGCCGCCGGCCCGGGCGCGCTGGATCATCGTCCAGACGAAGGTCTTCTTCATGGCCTCGTCGTCGCGGGACCGGGTGCCCTCGATCCTGGGATCGGGATGAACGACGTTGCGGCCGATGTCGCCCGGGGTCGCGCTGTAGACGAAGACATAGTCGCCGCCGTTGTAGCGCATCGCCCGCAGGGCATCGCCGGCGCGCCGCCGCGCCTCTTCGACCGTGAACGCGCCGGCCTCGGCCTGCTGGGCCAGGGTCGTCACGATGTTGTGGGCCGACTGCACCTGGGCGCGGACAGCCTCCTTGCGGCCCTCCATCATCCCGTCGCCGATCAAGGACATCTCCGCGCCCACGATCTCTATAAATGCCAGGAGCATCCCTCCGATCAGCAGAAATACCTTTTTACCGATAGTCATTTCGCCAATTCTCCAAATAACATTATTTGCACTAAAATTATTTATTGGAAAGAATCAGATTTATGCTTCAGATTCTTCGAAAAAATATTTTATCATCGCGGGAGAACATTCCCATGCCATCCGGACATGCGAGACATGCTTCGCCGAGCGCTTCCAGGGCCGGGTGCCTGCGCCGGGGCACCGGCGTTCCGTATCCTCCGGCTGGAAACGTTGCCCTGCGAACACGTCCGACCTTCCGCTCGCCCCTGCATCCTGGAGCGATCAGAGCGTGCGGCTTAACCGTGCCGCGCGAATTCCGCCCGCGAACCAAAGCCTCATGTAAGGGTCACACGAACGCGAAAGTGCTTTGAAACCGCGCGCGTCATGCGGTCCTGCGAATTCTCGGGGAGGGCGATGCGAGGCGAACGGCTCGGCTATATCGATACAATCCGCGGCCTTGCTGCTCTGGCGGTGATCTATTTCCACTTCGCGGAGCATCTGCTGAGAACCGATCAAGTGTCGGGCGCAGTCGAGCGGGGAATATTTATCGTACTAACCCAGTATATGGATCTGGGTAAAGTCGCAGTCATCATATTTTTTTCCGTTTCCGGCTTCGTGATTCCTTATTCGTTCGACGCGCAAAGCCGAACGCCGGTCAGGGATTTTGCGATCAGTCGGTTCTTCCGCCTTTATCCAGCCTACTGGCTTTCGATTCCCTTGGGGATATGCGCCTTCTATGTCCTGCCGGGACGCGCTATTTCGACGACAACGGTGATCGCGAATGTGACGATGCTGCAGCAGTTTTTCGGCATCGATAACATTATCCTGCTGTACTGGACTTTACAGATCGAGCTGGTCTTCTACGCCCTGTGTGTGCTCCTGTTCCGCGCGGGCTCTCTTCAGCGGACGGCCGGCGTCGCGATCTCGGCAGGGGCGATGCTTTTGGCTGCCGTGGCGATGGCCGTGGCGCGCTACCACCTCGGCAAAGCCTTACCGGTCGCACTCCCGTTATCCCTTGCGATCATGTTCTGGGGCGCTGTCTGGCGCGGCTGGCTGATCGAGCAACGGGCCGATGCACGACGTGCCGCCCTGTACCTCCTCGCCCTGATCGCCCTTTCGGTACCGCTCATCTCGGTGCTCGCCTATGGGCGCGATCTCGGTTTTGGTCAGACTTGGTATCGCTACACGGCAACCTATTGGGCCGCTCTGCTCGTCTTCGTCCTGATGACCACGCGATGCAGGATCCATGGGCCTGTCTTCGCTTGGCTCGGTGCGATCAGCTACGGGCTCTACCTGTTCGGTCCCGTCGCGCAGGAGGTGGTGATCGCCGTCACGCGGTCGATGGGGATCGCGTCGCATGGCCATCTCATGATTGCAGCCGCGATGATCGTCGCCATCGCCCTTGCCGCTCCGGTACACCGCTACGTCGAGCGGCCCTGCATGCGCCTCGGTCGCCGCCTGGTGAGAGCCCTCGCGCAGCACAGGGCGAACGCGGAAGCCCTTTCCCTGGATCATCCGCAGCCCGCCTCGGCGCGTTGAGCGAAGAACAGCGAGACCGCGCGCACCTTCGACCCGTTCGGCCCCGCGTCTCACCAGCGCCATTGGGCGGCGGTTCCCGCGAATCGGCCGCCGAGCCCAAGCCGCGATGCGCCTGCCGGAGCACAGGTCGGATACGATGGCGCCGATCAGGGCGGCGCGGCAACAGGGTGGCGAGGGCCTGGCGCGCGGCCGTGGCGCGATTCCAAGGCCGGCCTCGTGACGAGCGACCGCGTGCAGTTGTCGCACAGCCCGCGGGCGCCGATCGGTGCGCTGGACCGGTCCGGCCCGCCGACGGCGGCGATGGACGCCTGCAACGCCCACTGAGGCCGCGGCGTGGGCGGGGCTGGTGGGCCGGGGCGAATGGAGCACGAAGTTCGAGATGCGCACGCCGCGCACCACGACTCAGATCAGCGTATTGCCGGCTACGCACGCACAGGCCGCGCGCCTTCCGGTTTCACGACGGCTTTGCGCAATTTGGTGAGGTCCCGTTTGTTCGGCCGGGCATGGCTCTAACCAAGCGCTGCCGTTCGACGCAGCGCTTTACCGGCATTTGAAAACCTGACCCGTTTTTCGACGGAAAGGACGCCATTGCAGGCATCTGCCGACTCGCGCAGAAGCCTTGTCGGGACTAGGATCGCGGCGCAGCCACAGACACAGACACCAGACTTGGATCATCCGACGATCGATGATGTTTCGATTTTACGCGTTTTTCGATCCAAGAAATTGCATTTTGTCTTTAAATTCATCGCGCGAAATAGGCTTTCTGATCGTTGCGATCGCGATCTCGCGATGCTGATCGGCAATTTGCTCCTGTCCCGTAACAAAGATCGTCGGAATGCCGCGCCCGAGCAGCCAAGCGGCTGCAGAAGGACCCGTACGCCCATCGGCAAGATCGATGTCCACCAGCGCAGCGTCAAATTCCAGACCCGAAAATTCTTCCTTCAGATCGGAAAAACTTTCAAAACCTGCTACGAAAACATATCCCAGATCCTCAAGGAGCTGTTCTATATAAAATATTACAAGAGGACTGTCCTCTAAGCATACTATCCGCATCTGTTTATCCGGATATTTTTCAACGGATGGTCCGCAGTGAACGCTCGATCGGACTACGAGTCGCTGGAGACCCGGGACAAGAGCCCGCGAGCATCACACGCGAGGCCCTCGGGGTTGAAACCGATCGTCGGCTTCTGGCCGAACATTCCCGTCAAAGCCGCTCGCAAGTAGCGGGTTCCATAGCCGACGCGCACGGGGGCCTCGACCGGCGGTCCATCACGCTCGCGCCAACGGATCGAGAATGCGCGCGGTTCTTCATCCGAAACCTGCCATTCGAAACGCACACGGCCTTCGGGGGTGGACAGCGCGCCATACTTGATCGCGTTGGTCGTCAGTTCGTGGAGACAGAGCGCGAGCGTCGTCCCGGCCTCGCGGTGTAGCATGACCGCGGGGCCGGCCGACGAGATGCGATCCTCGCCCGTCAGTCGATAGGGGCCGAAGGTGAGGTCGACGATCTCTTGAACCGCCACGTTTTCCCCGACGGCATGGAAGACGGCGGAATGCACGTTGGCCAGTGCGCCGAGCCGTCCTCTGAAATCCTCTGCAAATCCCTCGAGCGAGGTTGCGCCGCGATGGGTCATCTCGAAGATCGAGACGACGCTGGCGAGGATGTTCTTGACGCGGTGGTTCAACTCGCGACGCAACTCGATTTCGCGCGCGATGTGATCCCTGACTTCGCGTTGCCGAAGTCGGGCCAGCAAGGCGGACTGAACGCCACTGACCAACTCCACGGGACTTACGGGCCGTTGGTAGAAGAGGTGGCGTGCCCGCGGCCAGATCCGGCTCAGTTCGGCGCGCACGCGCATGTGGGGCGAAGCCCGATCGAGCAGCACGATGATCGGTATTTCGGACCAGGCCGGCTGCGAGGCGACATGGCTCGCGACCGCTTCCAGAACGGGTGGCGTCAGTGCCTCATGGGTCGCGACCAAGACTCCCGGCAACGTCGCGAGCCGGCCGGCGAGGTCGTCGATGCCGGTGGAGATCGCGACGCGGATATCGTTCTCCTCCAGTAGACGACCGAGGAAAGACGCGTCCTTGCGGTAGGGTGCCAGGACCAGCACGTGATCCAGCGTGGACAGATCGTCCAAATCCGAAGCGCTCACGCTTCCGGTAGCGGATTGTAGGGCACGACCGTCACCCCGGAACTCTTGATGAAGAGCTCATGGACATCGAGGTCGTGCGGGCCATGCCGCTTCTTAACCACCGTGATGTTGCGCCGCAGCCGGCCGTCATGCTCGGTGATGCGGAGCAGCAGGACGGTATCGCCGAGGAAGCTGACGTCGACATCGATCCCGACGTTCTGGCCCAGGAGGCCATGCTGGGCCACGATCAACATCGTGAGAACACCGGCCCGTGCGAGATATTTCAGAAGCGCCTGGATGTCGCGGACGGCTTTTTCCCGGTGAGGCAGAGAATTGAGATAGCCGGTGAAGCTGTCGATCACCACGACCCGGCTGTTGTCCTCGGTGACGATGCCCTGGACGATCTGTGCGAATTCGCCCGGCGAGATTTCGTTGGGATTGAAATCGCGGATGATCAGCTGACCAGATTCGTAGAACTGGCGCAGATTCATGCCGAGTCCTTCGGAGCGGCGGAAGAAGGTTTCCAAGCGCTCCTCGAACAGGAACAAGGCCACGCTCTCGCCGCGCTTCAACGCGGCTGTCGCGTACAGCGAAGCCATCGTGGACTTGCCGGTCCCGGACTGTCCGATCACGAGGGTTGTCGTTCCCGATTCCTGCCCCCCGCCGAACATCTCGTCGAGCGTGTCGACGCCCGATTTGATCAGTTCCGGGGCGCAGGCTTCGGTGGCCGCTCCCGGTACGATTCGGGGGAACACGACAACCCCCTGACCCTCGCGGATTGCCATGTCATGGTACCCGTCCGCGATCGGCACGCCGCGCATCTTGCTGACTTCGATCCGCCGACGCACGGCGCCGTACTCCTCGAGCGACTTGTCGAACCGGATCACGCCATGCGCGATGCCTTCGACCTCCTCGCCGTTCATCCCCTCACCGTTCTGCGTGTCGAGGAGCAGGGCGACCACGTTGCGCTTGGCCAGAAAAGCCTTGAAGCCGATCAGCTCCCTGCGGAACCGCGGCGTGTCGCCAGTGAGCAGCCTGATCTCCAGCAGCGAGTCGTAGACGAGGCGGCTGGGTTTGTACGCCTCGATCGCTTCTTCGATGGCCTGTCGCGTTTCGTCCAGGCGCAGTTCCGCAGTTTGAAAGATCGTTTGGTCTGAGGCACCACTGACCGCGTCCGAAGCGGACAGTTCCTCGACTCGTATGCCGTCGAGGTCCCAACCGTGCGACACGGCGATCGATCTGAGCTCCGCCGCTGTCTGCGAGAGGCTGACATAGATGCAACGCTCGCCCGCAGCGACGCCGGTCAGCAGAAATTGAAGAGCGGCCGTTGTCTTGCCGGCGCCGGGTGACCCTTGCAGCATGTACAAATTGGACGGCGGCAGTCCGCCGCGCAGAATTTCGTCCAGTCCCTCGATCCCCGTAGGGACGGGCTCTGGTGTTTTGGATTTTACCACTGAGGTCTCCTCGCCGCTGCTCACGAACGGCGCCGGGCCGAATATGGCTGATGTTTCGCTGGCTCGGTCTGAAAACGCAAGTAAACGTGCGAGGGCACCATCAGGAGCGGGCTTCGGAGTCAATCTGGACGGCTGACGCCGTCCGAGAGGGCCAGCACACAGGTCCGTCAAGCCGAAATGCCCGCATGTGCGTCCCGGGTCGTTCCGGCCTCGTTTGCTCTATGGTCCGGCTGTCTGGATCGTTGACCTCCGTGGCGGGTCCGACGCCGAGAGGGCTCGTCTGATCCGATCGGCGCTCGGCGGTCCGTGCCTCGAATCGGCCGGCGCGGGATACGCTTCGAGGCGTAGGCGCAGCATCATCTCGGGCAAGCGGGAGTGCCCCGTCCCTATGACCTGCAAAATGCCCCGCGTCGCGGGCGACGTCCGAAGGTCCGGAACGACGGAGCGTCCGAGCGCCCTTGAATGCCAGGGATGTGTGTACGGCTGCCGGAATGCCGGCGATTCGGACCTGGGTCTTCACCTGAGCGCGGGTACCGGACGCGTCGAAGTCCTTCCCCCGCCTCCGGATCCGGGCCGCGGCCGCCCGCGCGGCGGTCGAAGGTCCGGGCCTCGCGATGGACCGTGCCGTCTCTTTTGACGACGATCCGGGCATGATACCCCGTCGTCCCGTTCTTCCGCGCGCTCGACGATGGTCCCCATCGCGTCCCCCGCGGTGGTTCAGCACGGGGGCGAGCACGTACAGCACAGCTGTGCTGCGCGCAGTCCGAGGCCCGATCGGGCACGCCGGGTCCCGGCGAGGGACAGCACGAGAGCGACAGCAAGTGATTGCCGGACCGGAAAAACTTCAAAATCTCAGTGGATGGCGCTTTTCCGTCGCCCCGATGATGGACTGGACGGATCGTCACTGCCGGGCGTTCCACCGGACCCTCTCGACGCGCGCCCGGCTCTACACCGAGATGGTGACCACCGGCGCGGTCCTGCACGGATCGCGGGAGCGCCTGCTCGGCTTCGCGGAGGTCGAGCACCCGGTGGCGGTCCAGCTCGGCGGCTCGGACCCGGCGGCGCTGGCGCAGGCCGCGCGGATCGCCGCGGATTTCGGCTACGACGAAGTCAATCTCAATGTCGGCTGCCCGTCGGATCGGGTGCAGGAGGGCCGCTTCGGCGCCTGCCTGATGCGCGAGCCGGCCCTGGTCGGCGACTGCGTCGCCGCCATGAAGTCGGCAGTCTCCGTGCCGGTGACGGTGAAGTGCCGGATCGGCGTCGACGACCAAGACCCCGAGGCGGCCCTGGACGCCCTCGCCGATGCCGTGGCGGCGGCGGGCGTCGACGGCCTGATCGTCCACGCCCGCAAGGCCTGGCTCCAGGGTCTCTCACCCAAGGAGAACCGGGACGTGCCGCCCCTCGATTACGGCCGGGCGGCGCGGCTGAAGCAGCGGCTGCCCGGCCTGCCGATCGCGGTCAACGGCGGCCTGCGCGACCTAGACGCCGCGCGGGCGCGGCTCGCCGAGGTCGACGGCGTCATGGTCGGCCGCGCCGCCTACACCGAACCGGCGCTGCTGCTCGGCGTCGATCCCGGGTTGTTCGGCGTGCCGGCGCCGGCGCCCGACGCCTTCGCGGCGGTGGAGGCGTTCGAGCCCTACGTCGCCGCGCTCCTGGCCCGGGGCGAGCGCCTGCACGCGGTCACCCGGCACATGCTCGGGCTGTTCAACGGCCGGCCGGGGGCGCGGGCCTTCCGGCGCCACCTCTCCACCCACGGCATGCGCCCGGAGGCCGACCTCGCGACCCTGCGGGCGGCGGTGGCGCTGGTCTCCCGCGCAGCGCCCGAGGCCCGCGCGGCCTGAGCGCGTCCCACCGCCCCGTCAGGGCCGGCGCAGGATCAGGCGGTCGCCCCGGACCTCGTAGCCCGAGAGCCGCGTCAGGAAGCTCTGGCCGAGGAGGTTCGCGGAGAGCGCCCCGGGCTTGGCCACCATGGCGTTCACCCGCCGCTCGGTGATCGTACCGACGCTGAGCGAGTCGAGCTGGGTCGGCGCCGCGTAGGTGATGCCGTTGGCGGTGGAGACGCGGGCGGTGAAGTCGGCGGGGGCGGGCGTGAGGCCGAGGGCGGCGGCGTTCTCGGCGGTCAGCACGACGCTGCTCGCCCCGGTATCGAACAGGAAGAGCTGCACCCGGCCGTTCACCTCGGCATCGACCCGGAAGTCGCCGTCCGCCCGCCGGGTGATGGTGACGGACCCGTCGCCGCTCGACGTCGCGCTTCCCGGCCGGAGATCGCCGAGCACCCGGGCACCGACCTCCTGGATCCGGTCGCGGTAGCTGTAGCCGATCACCAGGGCGAGGCCGATCAGCGCCCAGGCCAGGAGCGCCTGCAGGTTCGCGCCGAGCCGGGCGGTGAAGGACCGCCAGAACCCGGCCACCACCAGGAGCAGGATCGTGCCGGTCCAGGCCAGGGTGGCCAGCTGGTCGGGTCCGATCACGCCGCCGACGCTGTCGCTGCCGTCGCTGAGGACCAGGGCGAGGACCACCAGTGCGAGGGCGGCGAGGCCGAGATAGATCATGACGGCACGGGTGCTTCCAGGGGCGTGAGGCCGGCCTCCCGCATCCGGGCCTCGAGCCCGGCCATGACCGCGCGGCGCTGCAACTCCGAAAGCGTGCCCCAGGCGGCGATCTCGTCGCGGGTCCGCCCGCAGCCGCAGCACAGGCCGCTCGCGGCGTCGAGCACGCAGACCTTGGTGCAGGGCGAGGAGGGCTTCGGCGCGGGCGGCATCCAAAACCCTTGGCCGGGCGATCGTGGCCGGGTCAAGACGCGGCGCGCATCCTCAATCCGCACCTCCCGCCATCGCCGCCACCAGGGCCAGCAGGGCGGCGATCTCCGAGACCTGCTGGCAGGCGCCGATCACGTCCCCGGTCTGCCCCCCGATCTTGGCGCGCGCCAACCGGGTCACGCCCAAAGCCGCGAGGGCGGCGCACAGGATCATCAGCGCGACGCCGCCGAACGGCAGGCCGAGCGGCACGGCAGCGAGCGCCAGGGCCGCGCCGAGGCCGGACGCGGTGGCGAGGCTCGCCCGATCCGGACGGCCCACCGCGGCGGAGAGGCCGCCCGGCCGCGCCGGCGCCAGCAGCACCATCGGGGCGAGGGCGGCGACCCGCGACAGGGCGGACGCCAGGATCAGGCCGGTCGCGGCCGCGTATCCGGTCCGGTCGAGGAGCGTCGCCAGGGCGCCGATCCGCAGGGCCAGCGCCAGGACCAGGGCCGCGCCCCCGTAGGCGCCGATCCGGCTGTCGCGCATGATCTCCAGGCGGCGCTCCCGGGTGGTGCCGCCGCCGAACCCGTCGGCGACGTCGGCGAGCCCGTCCTCGTGCAGGGCGCCCGTGGCCACCACCAGCACCGCGATGGCGAGCGTCGCGGCCAGGAACGGCCCGAGACCGATCCGCCAGCCGCCGGCCAGGACCAGCGCCGCGGGCAAGGCCAGGATCAGGCCGGCCAGCGGCAGCATTCGGGGCAGGGTGGTGAAGTCGGGGCTGCGGTGCGGGTCCGGCTCGCCGGGCAGTTGCGGCACCGGCAGGCGGGAGTAGAAGCGCAGGCACCCGGCGAGGTCGTAGAGGGCGCCGCGCCCGGGCCAGTCGGCCTCCCCGCCGGTCTGCCTGTCCATCGCGGCCTCTCGCATCCGCCCGCCACCGCGCGCCGGTGGAGCGAGCCCGACCAGTATAGTCGCTCCGATCCGGCCCCGTCTCCCTGTCCGGGAGTGCCCACAGGAAATCATCGCCGCCATGACAGACCCGGTGACAGACCCGATGACCGCTCCCGAACCCGGTCCCTTCGACGACATCCGCAACCTGCTGAAGGCGATGCCCGGCCCTGACGCGGAGGCGAAGGCCGCCGTCGCCGCCCGGGACGCGACCCTGACGAAGCCTGAGGGCTCCCTCGGACGGCTGGAGAGCCTCGTCTCCTGGCTGGCGGCGTGGCAGGGCAAGGCGCCGCCGAGCTTCGACCGGCCGCTGGTCTGCGTCTTCGCCGGCAGCCACGGGGTCACGCGCCGGGGCGTCTCGGCCTTCCCGGACGCGGTCAACCGGCAGATGCTCGACAACTTCGCCGCCGGGGGCGGGGCGATCAACCAGATCTGCGCGGCCTACGGTCTCGGCTTCAAGGTGTTCGACCTCGCCCTCGACATGCCAACCGGCGACATCACGGAAGCGCCGGCCCTCGACGAGCGCGCCACGGTCGCCACCATGGCGTTCGGCATGGAGGCGGTGGCCGCCGGCACCGACTGCCTCGGCATCGGCGAGATGGGGATCGGCAACACCACGGTGGCGGCCGCCCTCTACGCCGCCCTGTTCGGCGGCGAGGCCGCTCACTGGGTCGGGCGCGGAACCGGAATCGACCGGGACGGCCTGTCCCGGAAGGTCGCGGCCGTGGAGGCGGCGCTCGCGCACCATTCCGGGCATCTCGACGATCCGCTCCAAGTGCTGGCGCGCCTCGGCGGCCGGGAGATCGCCGCCATGGCGGGGGCGATCCTGGCCGCCCGGCTGCAGCGCATCCCGGTGGTGATCGACGGCTACGTGGCCACCGCCGCCGCGGCCGTGCTGCACGCCGCCGACCCGGGCGCCCTCGACCATTGCCTGGCCGGCCACGTCTCGGCGGAGGGCGTCCACGCCGAGGTGCTGGAGAGGCTCGGCCTGGTGCCGCTGCTGGCGCTCGGCATGCGCCTCGGCGAGGCCTCCGGCGCCGGCATGGCGATGGGCCTGCTCAAGGGCGCGCTCGCCTGCCACACGGGCATGGCGACCTTCGCGCAGGCTGGGGTTTCCGAGAAGGGCGAAGGCTGAGGCCGCAGGGGCATCCGAGCCCGCTCGTCTTTGCGAGCGGAGCGAAGCAACCCAGGGCAGCGGGACGTCGGCAAGCGTAGCGTCGCTGGATTGCTTCGCTCCGCTCGCAAAGACGGCGAGCCTTCAGGCCGGCCCGGATTCAGCCGGTCTTCTCGATGTTCCAGAAGAACTGCACGGGCGCCATGACCATGCCCTTGAGCTTCGTGCTGACGGCCATCGGCTGCTGCACGAGGCCCGCCGGGGCGTAGGGCACGACCTCGAAAGCGCGCTCCTCGATGCGGGCGGCCAGCGCCTTCTGCTGGGCCTCGTCGCCCGTGGCGATCCACGCGCTGCGCAGGGTCTCCAGGGTCGGGTCGTCCGGCCAGCCGAACCACGCGGCCTGACCGTTGGCCCGGATCAGCGGGTGCAGGGCCGGATTGAGCACGTCCGCCCCGGACCATAGCGTGTGGAACAGCGACCAGCCGCCGGCATCGACCGGTCCGCGGTTGCCGCGGCGGGCGATGAAGCTGCCCCAGTCGGTGGAGACCAGATCGACGTTCATCCCGAGCTGCTTGAGCAGATCCTGGGTCACCAGGGACTGGTTGTAGGCGATCGGCTGGTCGGCCGGGGCCAGCAGCACCACGCGCTCGCCCTTGTAGCCGGCCTTGGCCAGCATCGCCTTGGCCTTGGCGAGGTCCCCCTGCATGGCGGCGGCCCCGCCGGCGCCGGTCGACATCGGCGAGCCCGGCGTGAAGAAGGTCTTGGCCTCCCGGTAGTATTCGGGGCTGCCGACCACCGCCTGCATGTAGTCGTCCTGCTTCATGGCCATCATCACGGCCCGGCGGATCTCGGGATTGTTGAACGGCGGCTGCGTGTGGTTGAACCGCATCAGCAGGATCAGCCCGAGGGGCACGTTGCGGATCTCGATCCCCGGCTTGCCCTTGAGGACCGGGATCAGGTCGATCGCCGGCTGCTCGTACCAGTCGACCGCCCCCTGGATCATCGCGCCCACCGCCGCGGAGGCCTCGGTGATGGCCAGCCACTCGATCCGGTCGACCTTGGCGACCTTGCCGCCCGCCGCCCAGGAGGGCGCCTCCTCGCGGGGGCGGTAGCCGGTGTGGCGGGTGTAGATCGCGTTCTGGCCGGGGATCCATTCCCGCGCCTCGAAGCGCCAGGGGCCGGAGCCCATGGGATCGGCGATGGGCTTGGAGGCATCCTGCAGGGCGATCCGCTCCGGCATGATGAACGGCACGTTGGAGGACAGCTTGCCCAAGGCCGCCGGG
The DNA here is from genome assembly GCF_054049775.1 of Methylobacterium sp. P5_C11. Lineage (NCBI taxonomy): Bacteria > Pseudomonadati > Pseudomonadota > Alphaproteobacteria > Hyphomicrobiales > Methylobacteriaceae > Methylobacterium > Methylobacterium sp. P5_C11. Next base: position 23,454 of record NZ_JBFULS010000055.1, read on the forward strand.
AGCAGGGGGAACGGCTGCTTCAGGCTGATGGTGAAGGTCCGGGCGTCCTCCTGGCCGTACCCCTCCACGAAGCCCGCCAGGGTCTGGCCGAAGGCGTCCCGCTTGGACCAGCGCGCCACCGAGGCGATGCAGTCCTTGGCCTCGACGGGGGCGCCGTCGTGGAAGCTGAGGCCATCGCGGAGATGGAAGGTCCAGCGCAGCCCATCGGGCGCGGTCTGCCAGTCGCTGACCATCTGCGGCTGGATCCGGAAATTCTCGTCGGTGGCGAACAACGTGTCGTAGACGAGATAGCCGTGGTTGCGGATGACGTAGCTCGTGGCGACGATCGGATCGAGGGACGGCAGGGGCGTGGACGGGATGAAGCGCAGCACGCTGCCGCCGCCGGGCTGCGCCCGGGCGAGATACGGGCGGCCGATGGTGGCGGCGGCCGCGCAGGCGGTGCCGGCCAGGAGTTGGCGGCGATGGAGCGTCATGGCGGGCAAACCCTCTCCTGATCAGGCCCTGACGCCCGAGTTATTTTATACAATCTCAGCATCGGGGCGGCGCCGTCAAGGGCTCCGTCGCGCGCCCGGGCCTGACGGGGGGACGAGTCGATGATGAAGAACCGGACCCTCGCGGGTTCGATCGGATCCGAGATCCGGCAGCGCATCCTCGACGGGCGCTATCCGGCCGGATCGCAACTCCGTCAGGACGGCCTGGCGGCCGAGTTCGGCGCCAGCCGGATCCCGGTGCGGGAGGCCCTGTTCCAGCTCGAGGCCGAGGGCCTGGTGCGGATCCATCCGCATCGCGGGGCGACGGTGGCCCCGCTCTCGCCCGCCGATGCGGCCGAGGCCCTGGAGCTGAGGGCGGTCCTCGAACCGCGGCTCCTGGCGATGTCGGCTCCCCTGCTGACAGAGGCGGATTTCCGCCGCGCGGACCTTCTCCTCGACGAGTACGCCGCCGCCCTGAGCGCAGGCGCCACGGCGCGCTGGGGCGCCCTCAACACCGACCTGCACCTCCTGCTCTACAGCCGGGCCGACCGCCCGCGTGCCCTCGGCATCGTCGGCGCGCTGCTGGCAGAATGCGACCGCTACACGCGCCTGCAGCTCTCGACGGACGTGGCCGAACTGGAACGGGCCGACCGGGAGCACCGCGAGATCGTCCGGCTGTGCCGGAACGGTCACGTCTCGGCCGCCTGCGCCCTCTTGGTCGACCATGTCTGCCATGTCGCCGACGCCCTGATGGCCTTCCTGGGCGACGGTCGCGCGCTCCACATGCCCCGCGTGATTGTATAAAATCCTTGCCATCATGGACCGCCGCTGGCATGGACAGGCCCGCCCTCCGGTGCGGCTCCGTCGCCGGCCGGGATGACCGCCTCCAGACCGGACGACCCGCCGATGGCCTCAGACCAACAGATCTTCTCCGGCACGATCCCGGCCCTGATGACGCCCTGCCGGCCGGACCGCTCGCCCGATCTCGACGCCCTCGCGCGCAAGGGACGGCAGCTCGTCGATGCCGGGATGTCGGCGGTCGTCTATTGCGGCTCGATGGGCGACTGGCCGCTCCTGACCGACGCGGAGCGCATGGCGGGGGTCGAGCGGCTGCTGGCGGCCGGCGTCCCGGTCATCGTGGGGACCGGCGCCCAGAACCCGAAGCGGGCGGCCGCCCTCGCCGCCCACGCCAAGGCGGCCGGCGCCCACGGCCTGATGATCATCCCACGGGTCCTGTCGCGCGGCAGCGCGGCGGCGGCGCAGGAGGCCCATTTCTCCGGCATCCTCGATGCGGCGGTCGACCTGCCGTCCGTGATCTACAACAGCCCCTATTACGGCTTCGAGACCCGGGCCGACCTGTTCTTCCGCCTGCGCGACCGGTACCCGCACCTCGTCGGGTTCAAGGAGTTCGGCGGCGCGGCCTCACTCACCTACGCGGCCGAGCACATCACCGGCCAATCCCCCGAGATCACCCTAATGGTCGGGGTGGATACGCAGGTGGTGCACGGCTACGTCAATTGCGGCGCCCGGGGCGCGATCACGGGCATCGGCAACGTCCTGCCGCGGGAGGTCCTGCACCTCGTCGCCCTGTGCGAGAAGGCGGCGACCGGCGACGTCCAGGCCCGGCGGCGGGCGATGGAACTCGACTCGGCCCTCGCGATCCTGTCGAGCTTCGACGAGGGCACCGACCTCGTCCTGTACTACAAGTACCTGATGGTGCTGGAGGGGAACCCGGAATACGAACTCCACTTCAACGCCACCGACGCGCTGAGCGCCGGCCAGCGCCACTACGCGGAGAACCAGCTGCGCCTGTTCAAGGCGTGGTACGCGCGGTGGTCGGAGGAGGCCGCCGGGGCCTGATCCGCCGCCGCCGCGGCACGCAGGGCAGCCCGCCTTTGCGCGGGACGGCCCGTCGGCGCTATGGCGGGTGCGAGATCGGCCACAGCCCGCGAAGCCCGCCCATGAAGATCACCCAAGCCTTCACCTTCGAGGCCGCCCACCGGCTGCCGAACGTGCCCGAGACCCATCGCTGCCACCGGATGCACGGGCATTCCTACCGGGTCGAGCTGACGGTCGCCGGCCCGGTCGATCCCCATACCGGCTGGGTGATCGACTTCTACGACATCGAATCGATCTTCGGCCCGCTGCTGGCGCGCCTCGACCACCATTGCCTCAACGAGATCGCGGGGCTGGAGAACCCCACCGCCGAGAACATCGCAGCCTGGATCTGGCAGCGCCTGCAGCCGGATCTGCCGGGCCTCGCGCTGGTGCGGGTCGCCGAGACCCCGATGTCCTGGGCCGAGTACGATGGCGCGTGAGGCGGCGATCCCCGGCGACCGCGCGGCGCTGGTCCTGTTCTCCGGCGGCCAGGATTCGGCCACGTGCCTCGCCTGGGCGCTCGACCGGTTCGACCATGTCGAGACCCTGGGCTTCGATTACGGCCAGCGCCACCGGGTCGAGCTCGACCGGCGCGCGGCACTGCGGGCGGGCACGACGCGCCTCAACCCCGCCTGGGGGTCCCGCCTCGGGGACGACCACACGCTGTCCCTCGACGCCCTCGGGCAGGTCTCGGAGACGGCGCTCACCCGGGAATCCGCGATCGGCTACGAGGCGTCGGGCCTGCCCAACACCTTCGTGCCCGGCCGCAACATCGTGTTCCTGACTTTCGCGGCGGCGCTGGCCTACCGGCGGGGCCTCCGGCACGTGGTCGGCGGCATGTGCGAGACCGACTATTCCGGCTATCCCGACTGCCGGGACGACACGATCAAGGCCCTGCAGGTGGCGCTCAACCTCGGGATGGAGCGACGCTTCGTGCTGCATACGCCGCTGATGTGGCGCGACAAGGCGCAGACCTGGGGTCTCGCCGAGGCCCTGGGCGGGCGGGCGCTGGTCGAGCTGATCGTCGAGGAGAGCCACACCTGCTACCTCGGGGAGCGCGGACAGCGTCATCCCTGGGGCTACGGCTGCGGCACCTGCCCGGCCTGCCGGCTGCGGGCGGACGGCTACGCGCGGTTCATCGCGGCCTGAGCCCCTCCACCAGCACCGCCAGCGTCCCCCGGAAGGCGGCGGGGCTCGCGAACAGCCGCTCCATCAGCAGCGCCCCCTCCAGGGTGGCGACGACGTAGCGGGCGAGCGCCGCCGGATCCGCGCCGTCGCGGACGCTGCCGTCGGCCTGGCCCGCCCGCAGGATCGTCTCCAGCCACGCGAGGTGATCCGTGAAGAAGGCCGCGATGTCCTGGCGCAGTCGTTCGGGCAGGGCCTCGCCCTCGATGGCCAGCGCCGCGCAGAGGCAGCCGAGCCCCTGCTCGACACCGCCGAGGTAGAGCCGGCCATAGGCCTCCACCCGGCCCGGACCGTCGGGTACGTCGCGGCGGATCGCCTCGAGGGCGGCGGCGTAGCGGGCCGCGTAGGCCGCCACCAGGGCGGCCCCGAGATCCACCTTGGTGGGGAAGTGATGGTGGATGCTCGCCTTGCGGATGCCCACCGCCTCCGCGAGGTCGGCGTAGCTGAACCCGGCATAGCCCCGGCCCCGGACCAGAGTCTCGGCCTGCATCAGCAATTCGGCGCGGGTGTCCCTCATCGCGAACCTCGTCTCCCGGAGCGGGTCACGCGAACGTGCGACCCGCCCATGTCCCACCGCCTGTCTGTCACTTGACGGTCCCTGAATCTACCTACTTAATGGTAGACAACAAGATTGGGAGGGTTCGGCATGACGGCCTCCGCCGTCGATCCGTGGGAATCCGCCGTCGCGGGCCGCAGCACCGTGTCGCGGCGCGGCGCATTGTTCGGCGGCCTGTGCCTGTGCTGCCTGCCGACCCTGGGCCGCGCGGCCGAATCCTTCACGATGGAGGAGGTCGGCCCCGGCATCTTCGTGCGGAAAGGGCTCATCGCCGACGCGACGGCCGAGAATGCCGACGCCATCGCCAATGTCGGCTTCATCGTCGGCAAGAACGGCGTGCTGGTGACGGAATCCGGCGGCAGCCTCGCCGACGGCCAGTGGCTGCGCGCCGAGATCGGCAAGCGCACGCAGAAGCCGATCACCCACGTGGTGCTGACCCATGTCCATCCGGACCACGTGTTCGGGGCAGGGGCCTTCATGCAGGACAAGCCGGTCTTCGTCGGACACGCCAAGCTGACCGAGGCGCTGTCCGCCCGGGGCGAGTTCTACCGCAAGCGCCTGATCGACCTCCTCGGCGAGGACCGGACCGGGCCGGTGGTCTACCCGACGCTGTCCGTCGCCGACACGGCCGAGATCGATCTCGGCGACCGCCGCCTGACCTTTACGGCGCACGGGGCCGCCCACACCACCTCGGACCTGTCGATGATCGACTCCGGCAGCGGCCTGCTGTTTCCGGCCGATCTGCTGTTCGTGAACCGGATCCCGTCCCTCGACGGCAGCCTCCGGGGCTGGCTCAAGGAGGCCGAGCGGCTCAAGGGCATGGGCGCGACCCGCGCGGTCCCGGGCCACGGCCCCGTCGCGGTGGACCTCGCCCCGGCGCTCGCCGACCTCACCGGCTACCTGACCGCGCTCCGCGACGGCACACGGGCGGCGATCGCCAAGGACGTCTCCATCGAGAAGGCGGTATCGAGCGTCGCCGCGGATCAGCGGGACAAGTGGGCCCTGTTCGAGACCTACAACGGCCGCAACGTCACCGTGGCCTATCAGGAACTCGAGTGGGAATAGAGTTTCGGATCCCCATATCTGATGACTACGGGAGGCACGCCATGACCCACCGGATCGGAAAGACACTCTCCAACCTCGCACTCGGCGTCGCCCTAGCGGCCACCGCCCTGGCGGGACCCCTCGTCCACGGTGCGCAGGCCGCCGGCGCCTCCGACACCGAGCAGGAGCGGGCGGCCCGGTGGCAGGAGATCGCCAAGTCGATCTTCGGCGACCGCCAGATCGCGCCCACCGACACCCTGGTGAAGATCGACGCGCCGGCCCGGGCGCTGGACGCCGCCCTCGTGCCGATCACCCTGACCATGCCCAAGGACGGGCAGATCAAGGCGGTCTCGCTGATCATCGACGACAACCCGGCGCCCTACGCGGCCAAGTTCGAGTTCGGCCCGGCCGCCGACACGTCGGAGCTGAAGCTGCGCGTGCGGGTGAACAACTACACCGACATGCACGCGGTGGTGGAGACCCAGGACGGCAAGCTCTACGAGGCCAAGCAGTTCGTGAAGGCCTCCGGCGGCTGCTCGGCCCCCATGGGCATGAGCGACGAGGAGGCGATGAAGGGCATGGGCGACATGCGGATGAAGTTCGCCGAGACCGCACCCGGCAAGCCCGTTGAGGCGACCCTGATGGTCCGCCACCCGAACTTCTCCGGCATGCAGATGAACCAGGTCACCCGCGACTTCACGCCGGCCCGCTACATCGACAAGCTCACCGTCTCGGCCGGCGACCAGACGGTGTTCACCATGACGGGCGACATCTCGATCTCCTCGAACCCGGTGATCAACTTCGCGTTCAAGCCGGACGGCAAGCCGATCCAGGTGGCGGCCTCGGACAACCAGGGCGGCCGCTGGCAGCACAGCTTCACCCCGCCGAGCCCGACGAACTGACCATGCGCCGCTTCATCCTGGCCGGCCGGGCCGCGGCGGCCTGTGTCGCACTCCTGTGCCTCGCGGCCGCGCCGGCCGATTCTCCGGTCAACGTGCCGGAGCCCGAGGGGCTCTATGCCGGGCCGCCGAAGGGCTACACGCCGCCGACCCTGAAGGGGGCCGCGGTGATCGACGCCGACGGCCTCGCCGCCCTGATGGCGGGGCCGGACAAGCCGGTGCTGATCGACGTGGCGGCGCCGGACCGCAAGCCGTCGAACTTCCCCGCAGGCCGACTCTGGCTGCCGGTGCATCCCTCGATCCCCGGGGCGGTCTGGATGCCGGAGGCCGGAGCGGAGCCCCTGGCGGCCGAGCGCGAGGCTCTGTTCTACGCGCGGGTCGCGGCGTTGACCGGCGGCGACACGGCCAAGCCCGTCGTGGTGTTCTGCCACGTGGAGTGCTGGGGCAGCTGGAACGCCGGCAAGCGGCTGGTGCTGAAGGGTTATACCGGCGTGCGCTGGTTTCCCGAGGGCGTCGAGGGCTGGCAGGAGACGCATGAGACCGCGAACCTGCGCGTCGATCCGGACTGGAAAGCGGCCACCGAGCCGCAGGCGGGGCGCTGACCGGGAGCGTCGGGCGGTGTAAGGACGGGTGCGGACCGAACGCTTCACACGGAGGCGCCCCCTCGCCCATGCGGGCGAGATCGGGTGAAGGATCGGGTCGATCCGGAGCGCCCATCTCCGTGACCTCGTCCCTCCGCCGCACGGAAGCGGGGATCCGCCCTCCACCGGGGCGCCGAAAGGGATCTGAACCATGTCGCAGGTCGTGCAGTCCCGCCGGCTCCGGGCGATCGATATCGGCAAGCGCAAGGCCGAGGGGCGCAAGATCACCGCGCTCACCGCCTACCATGCCCACACCGCCGGGATCGTCGATCCCTATTGCGACTTCATCCTGGTGGGCGATTCCCTCGGCATGGTCATGCACGGGATGGAATCGACCATTCCCGTGACCCTGGAGATGATGATCCTGCAGGCGCAGGCGGTGATCCGCGGCACCGAGAAGGCGCTGGTCGTCGTCGACATGCCGTTCGGCTCGTACGAGGCAAGCCGGGAGCAGGCCTTCCTCAACGCCTCCCGGGTGCTGAAGGAGACCGGGGCCGGCGCGATCAAGATGGAGGGGGGCGCTCATTACGCCGAGACGGTGGCGTTCCTCGTCCAGCGCGGCGTGCCGGTGATGGGCCATATCGGCCTCACACCGCAGGCGGTGAACACGATGGGCGGCTTCAAGGTGCAGGGCCGGCTGCCCGACGACGAGCGCCGCCTCCTGGAGGACGCCCGCGCGATCTCCGAGGCGGGGGCCTTCGCGATCGTGCTGGAGGGCATCGTCGAGCCGGTGGCCCGCGCCATCGCGACCTCGCCGCGGGTGACGGCCGCCACGATCGGCATCGGCGCCTCGGCGGTGTGCGACGGGCAGATCCTGGTGCTGGAGGACATGCTCGGCCTCTCCGAGCGCACGCCGAAATTCGTCCGCCAGTTCGGGAGCCTGCGAGCCCATATCGAAGAGGCCGTGAAGGCCTACGCGGAGGAGGTCCGGGCCGGTCGGTTCCCGGCCGACGACCACACCTACGGGTAAGGCACGGCGATCCATGAACCGTCCGATCGTGCCGTCGGGTGCTCGCGCCGCGGGCCTTGTCATTGCGGTCGCGGTGTGCGCCGCCATCGCCCCACCCGGACCGGCATACGCGCTGCAAAACCCCGCCTCCGCGTTCTGCGCGACGATGGGCGGACAGTCGGTCCCCGCGACACTGGCGGATGGGAGCGCGATCGGGCTCTGCGCCCTTCCGGGCAGGAAGATCGTCGAGGAATGGACACTGTACCGGATGCTCCGCGGCATGAAGCCGAGGCCTGACACCAACCCGTTCCGCTAGCCCAGCTCCGGCCGGGCGCATCCGAGCCGCGGGCGCTCGGTCCCTGTCGAGGATGCCGGGACGGCAGACGGGGCGCAGTCCGGGCCGGGCGCGGGCCGGCGTGATTGATTTCGCCGGTCGGACAGTGCCACTCTCGTCGCCCGAGCCCTTCCGGACGGGACCGAAGACTCATGCAGCGGGCTCGATCGCGTCGGCTCCTCGCCCGCACATGCCTCGCCCTCGCCGTGCTCACATCCGGGTCCGGGGCCGGATCTGCCCAGACGGTCACGCGGGCGCAGGTCGAGGCGCGGCTGCCGGCGCTCGAAGCGATGGCGCAGCAGGCCGTCGAGGCGGGGGCCGTGCCGGGCCTCGCGATTGCCGTCGTCCACGGCGACGAGACGCTCTTTCTGAAAGGCTTCGGCCTCAGGCAGGCCGGGACGCCCGACACCGTCGACCCCGACACGGTCTTCCAGATCGCGTCCCTGTCCAAGCCCGTGACCGCGACGATCGTGGCGGCCCTGGTAGGCGAGGGGGTCGTCGACTGGGAGTCACGCGTCGCGGATCTCGATCCCGCCTTCCAGCTGCACGAGCCCTATCCGACCGCGCAGGTCACCGTGCGCGATTTCCTCAGCCATCGCAGCGGGCTGCCGGGCATCGCGGGCGACGATCTGGAGGGGATCGGCTTCGGCCGCGACGCGATCCTGCGGCGGCTGCGCCTCGTGCCGCCGGCCTCCAGCTTCCGCGCGGGCTACGCCTACAGCAATTTCGGCTTCACCGAGGGCGCGGACGCCGCCGCGAAGCCCACCGGCCAGCCCTGGGAGACCGTGGCCCGGGAGAAGCTCTTCGACCCTCTGGGGATGAAAGCCACCGGCACGACCCATGCGGCGTTCCTGAGCCGGACCAACCGCGCGGCGCTCCACGTCCGGGCCGACGGCGTCTGGACCGCCGCGGTCGCGCGGAATCCCGACGCGCAGGCGCCCGCCGGCGGCGTCAGCGCGAGCATCCGCGACCTCGCCCAGTGGCTGCGGCTGGTGATCGGCAACGGCCGCTTCGCGGGACGGCAGCAGATCGCGGCAGAGGCGCTGGCGCAGACGCACGCGCCGCTCATGGCCCGCGGCCGCAGTCCCGTCACCGGCGGCGCCACGTTCTACGGGCTTGGCTGGACCATCGCGTACGACCGCCACGGCCTCGTCTGGGGTCATGCGGGCGCCTTCAGCGCCGGCGCGCAGACCCTCGTGTCGATCCATCCGGAGGCCGGCTTCGGCATCCTCGTCCTGACGAACGGCTTCCCGTCCGGCGTGCCGGAGGGGCTCGCCGACAGCTTCGCCGACCTCGTCTTCGACGGCCGGGTCGGCCAGGACTGGGTGAAGGCCTGGGGCGCGGCCTACGAGAGCCTGTTCGCGCCGGGCATCGCGGCCGACACGGCGGCCTACGGCGCGCCGCCGGCCCGGGCCTCGGCGCCCCTTGCCCTCGCGGCCTATACCGGGCGCTATGCCAACGCCTATGTCGGCGACGCCGTGGTCACGGAGGCGGACGGCGTGCTGACGCTGACGCTCGGACCCGACGGCGCGCGCCGCTACCCGCTTCGGCATTTCGACCGCGATCTCTTCCTGAGCTTTCCCGACGCGGAGACGCCCGGCCGGCCCTCCGCCATCCGCTTCGCCATCGGACGCGACGGCCGGGCCGCCGCCATGACGGTGGACGCGCTCGACGCGAACGGCCTCGGGACCCTGGCGCGACGGGCGGATTGATCCCGGTCGTCAGCCCACCCGCCGCGACGGCAGCCGCAACCCCGGGGCGGGCCGCTCCAGGAGAACCTCCCGGCGGAAGCGCACGAGCCGCGCCGGACGGCCGGCGGCGCCGCTGGTGACGCTCTCGGTCTCCTCCACCAGCCCCTGCTGCGCCACGAGACGCCGGAAATTCTGCTTGTGCAGCTGCGTCCCCGACAGGGCTTCGACGGTGCGCTGGAGCTGGAGCAGAGTGAATTCCGGCGGCATCAGCTCGAACACCACCGGGCGGTACTTGATCTTGCCGCGCAGGCGCCCGATCGCGGTGGCGAGCACCCGCCGGTGGTCGAAGGCCATGGGCACGCCGGTGGGGTCGTTCGGCAGCGCCGGGCCGGCATTGCCCCGCGCCTCCGGGATCAGCCCGGCCTCGAACAGCAATTCGTAGCGCTCCAGCACGCGCTCCTCGTTCCAGGTGCCGCCATTCATGCCGAAGGTCAGGCCGAGGCGGTCCAGGCGCCGCGTCCGGGTGGCGCAGTCCTCGGGCTCCTGCGCCCAGGCGGCGAGGCGCGCCGCGATGGCATCGAGCTGGCGCGGGCGCCCCTGCCGGAAATCCTCGTAGGGCAGGTAGCGGTACCAGTTCTGCCACGCGGCCTCGGCGAGCCCGGCCGGCCGCTCCTCGCGGACGAGCGCCAGGTAGGCCACCGAGAGAGAGTGCACCCCCGACAGGGTCGCCGTGCCCGAACGGTCGCGGTCGCCGAAGGTGTAGAGCTGCTCCACGTAGCCGAGGCGCTGGTGCGTCTGCCGTTCCACCCAGGCGCGCAGGCCCCGCTCGAGGGTGGCGTGCTCGGGGACGAGGGGACCGGCCGGCAGGCCGTCGCCGCGACCCGGCGCCTGGTCCGGGACGCGGATCGTCAGGGCGCGCGGCTCCCCCCTGGTCGCGGCGACGATCACCGCGACGAGGCCTACCGAGGAGCGCTCCGGCGGGGCCTGCACCCCGCGGGCGCCCGTCTGCGCCGCGGCACCATCCATCGTCCCTCGACCGCCTCGCCCGGGGCTGCGCCATAACGGATCCTCTATAGGGGTACAGCATCGCGGCTCGTCAACGCCGCCGTATGACGCCCCAACGCCAAGTTGCTTGCCAAGGCCGCAGGCGCTGCCCAAACAGGGCGGGCCGGCGCGGGGCCGGCGGGGGCGGATCGAGCGACGACAGCGATGCCAGCGAGCGCGACTTTCCCCGCGACCCGGGACCGGGCCGTCGACCTCCGACTCTACGGCCTGCTCGACGTCGGCGTCTGTGGCGCCGACGGCGCCCGGCTGGCGCAGCTCGGTGCGGAGGCGGTGGCGGGGGGCTGCACCCTGCTCCAGTACCGCGAGAAGGACATCCCCGATGCCCGCGCCGCCCTGGCGCGGATCCGGGCGATCCTGGACGCCGTGGGCGGCCGGGTGCCGGTCCTCGTCAACGACCGCGTCGACCTCGCCCTCGCTGCCGGGGCGGATGGGGTGCATCTCGGCCAGAGCGACCTCCACCCGGCCGATGCCCGCCGCCTCCTCGGGGAGGGCGCGATCATCGGCCTCACCCTCAAGAAGCCCGCCCAGGCGGACGAGCTGTACCGGCTCCCCGTCGACTACGCCTGCATCGGCGGCGTGTTCGCCACCACCAGCAAGGACAATCCCGACCCGCCGGTGGGTCTCGACGGGTTCGCCAGCATCGCCTTCCGCGCCCGACTCGCCCGCGGGGCCGGCCTGCCCCTCGGCGCCATCGCGGGGATCGGCCTCGACAACGCCGCCTCCGTGATCGCCGCGGGGGCGGACGGCGTCGCGGTGATCACCGCGCTGTTCGGCGCGGAGCCGGTGCGCCAGCGCGCCCGCGACCTGCGGGCGCGGATCGATGCCGCCCTGGCGGAACGGGCGGGCGCGCGATGAGCGCCCCTCCGCCCATCGCGGTGACGATCGCGGGCTCGGATTCCGGCGGCGGCGCCGGCATCCAGGCAGACCTGAAGACCTTCTCGGCGCTGGGCGTCTACGGCGCCAGCGTGATCACGGCCCTGACGGCGCAGAACACGAAGGGCGTCCAGGGCATCCACGACGTGCCGGCGGATTTCGTCGCCCGGCAGATCGACAGCGTGTTCTCCGACCTCGCGGTCGCGGCCGTGAAGATCGGCATGCTGTCCCGGCCGGCGGTGATCGCCGCGGTGGCCGAGGGCCTCGCACGCCACGCCGGGGCGATCCCGATCGTCCTCGATCCCGTGATGGTCGCCACCAGCGGCGACCGGCTGATCACCGACGACGCCGTGGCGACGCTCCGCGAGCGGCTTCTGCCGCGGGCGGACCTGATCACCCCCAACCTGCCGGAGGCGGCGGTGCTGCTCGGCGAGGCCGTCGCCGAAGACGCCGCGACGGTGGTGGCCCAGGCGCGGCGGCTCTTGGCGCTCGGTGCCCGGGCGGTCCTGATCAAGGGCGGCCACGGCGCCGGGCGCGAGAGCATCGACCATCTCGTCACGGCGGACGGAACCCTGCGGACTCTGGCGGCGCCGCGGATCGCGACGGCCAACACCCACGGCACCGGCTGCACGCTCTCGGCCGCGGTGGCGGCGGGGCTCGCCCACGGCCTGAACCTTCCGGAAGCGGTGGCGGACGCCAAGGATTACCTCACGGCCGCCCTCGCCGCGGCGGACCGCCTGTCGATCGGGACCGGGCACGGGCCGGTGCACCACTTCCACGCCGTCTGGCCGTAGACCGACCCGAAGCCGCTGCTTTCCGGTGCGGGAGGCACCCGTCGCCTTGCACCCGGGCAGCGATTGCGTTTGAAGAAGCGTACGATCGTTCGGATAACGGAACGGCGCAGGCGGACCGGTGACGATGCAGGATCAGGCGGAACGGCCCGAAAAGGCGCGCGGGCGCGACCTGCTGACCGGCGCGCAGGTGCTGTCCGGCCAGCTCGGCAAAACCATCCAGCGGTTGCGCAAGGCCTACAATCTCTCGCTCTCAGAACTGGCCGAGCAGTCGGGCGTAGCGAAGTCGATCATCAGTCAGATCGAGCGCAACGAGACCAACCCGACCCTGGCGACGATCTGGCGGCTCTCCCAGGCGCTCGACGTCTCCATCGAGCGGGTGCTGGCGGCGGGCGACGAGGAACCGTTCATCGAGAAGACCTCCCGGGCGGACACGCCGATCCTCGTCTCCGAGGACGGGAAGGTGCGGCTCGCGATCATCGGCTGGCTCAAGACGATCGAGTGGCTGCAATGGTACGAGGTCACCGCGGATTTCGGCGGCGTCCTCGATTCCGACCCGCATCAGCGCGGCTCGGTGGAGTCGCTGTCGGTCACCGAGGGGGCGTTCGAGGTCGAGATCGGCGGTGTCGTGCAGCGGGCGCGGGTCGGCGAGACCCTGCGCTACCGCTGCGACCGGCCCCACCTCGTGCGCTGCACCGACGGGCCAGCCCGCGCCACCATGGTGGTCATTCTGAAGGCCGCCGTGATGGAGTGAGCGGCCTCACGGGCGCGCGGCGCCCGGCGCGGTCGCCAGGAGGGCGCGCTTCGCCAGGAGGGCGCGCTCGCGGTAGTCCCGCGGGCTCAGGCCGTAGCGTGCCTTGAAGCGCCGGGAAAAATGCGGCTGGCTCGCGAAGCCGCAGCCGAAGGCCAGGATGCCGAGCGGCATGTGGAGCAGGCCCGGATCGGCCAAGCGCGTGGCCGCCACCTGCAGCCTGCGGCTCCAGATCCAGTCGGAGACGTGCTGGCCGCGTTCGTGGACAAGGTCCTGAAGCCGCCGCAGCGACACGCCGGCCGCCGCCGCCAGTCGGGTCGGGTCCAGGGCCGGGTCGTGGAGGTTGGCCTCGAGATAGGCCTTCGCGCTCTGGAGCGCGACGCTGCCTTGAGCCGATTGCGGCGTGCCCTGCGCGAGCCGCTCCGCGAGGCTGGCGACGACGAGGTCGAGCCCGGCCGCGACCATGCGCTCGGCCGCCTGCGGCGTCAGCCGATCGGCCTCGCTGAGCAGGCTCCCCAGGAACGACCGGGTCAAGGTCGCGATCGGCAGGTCGCCGCCCACGGTCACGCCGGCGAACCGACTGGCGGAGCCCAACTCGTCCTCGAGCCGCTCCCGCGGGATCCCGACAGCCAGGACCTCGCTGTAGCCGGTGTGTTCGATGGTCCAGGGGGCGTTCGCGTCGCGGATCGAGAAGTCGCCGATCCTGTCCGTGCCCGACCGATCGTATTGGTCGGCCCGCACGGAACCCGTGAGCACCGTGCTCAGGAAGAGATGATCGGTCTTGTTGTTCTCGTGCCGGAGCGTCCGCGGCGTTGTCACCGCACGCAGGTTGCGCAACGCGAACTTCGTGAACAGCAATCCGCCGATACTTGCCCCTTCGATCGTCGCGTCGAACGGTTCGTCGTTCGGACAGTTTTGGGCCATCGGGACGAGACGATCTTCGCAGACTTCTCGCCAAAGGCGAAACCGATCTTTCTCCACTATGCTTTGGGTTGAAAATATCGTCTGCATCACTGCAGAATTATGGGCGCGCCGGATGAGATCTGCAACCGCGGGTGTTCGATAGACGCATGCCCAACCGACGCGGCGCGCGGATCGATTTGTCGAGTCCGTGATGGTCGGCCATCGCCGCGAGTGCCGCAGCGGCCACGACGGATCGTCAGGCGGTGCAACCGGCCGGCGGCCTCGGCGGACGGGGCGCCCGAGAGCTGCGCCCAGTCCTCACCGTCCCGTATTCACCCAGCGCACCACGTCGGCGAGGACGGTCACCAGCGCCTGGTCGAGGGCGCGGGCGCCGCTGCCGGCGTCGATCTTCGACACCGGCACCCGCGCCGTGAAGATCCGGGCCGCGGCCACCTTGCCGGTGCCGTCGGCCACGAGCTTCAACGACAGGTCGACCACCGCCTCGCCGGTCGCCGCCTGGACGTCGAAGGCGCGGATTTCGCTGATCAGCTGATAGTCGGCGGCGATCTTGTCGCCCGGCCGGCTCACCGAGCGCAGCCGCCCGGAATTCTCGAGGCTCTGGATGATGCGCGTCTGGATCAGGCGCGGCAGCCGATCGGCCCACTGGCCGCCGCCCAGGAAGGCGAGGGCACCCCCGGGCTCGCGCACGATGATCCGGTCGGCCTCGAAGGGCTGGATCCCCACCGGCTCCGAGACCACGATCGAGCGCCCGGCCGCGATGGGCCGGCTGCTTGGGGGCAGGGCCGCGAGGTCGAAGGTGAGGGGCACCGCACCGCCGCCGCAGCCGCCCAGGGGGGCGGAGAGCAGCGCGGCGGCGAGGATGTGGGACGACCGGACCATACACATGACCTGAAGGACCCCGCCGACGGACGGCGGAGCTGTAAAAGCTATGCGGTTAAAACTAATCCGCTGCGGCGTCGGTGCCGTGCGCCGGGACACATCGGCCCGGCACTGCACGCTTTCAGCGACCACCGTTGTATTCGGGCAACGACGGCTTGCCGCCGAAGATCACCTGGCTCGGGTCCCGCTCCAGGCTGCGCACCGTGCGGTTGAGGGTGCTAAGGGTCCGCTGCCCATCCCCCGACAGGGCCTCCACCTCCCGGCGGCCGCTGCCGCTGAGGCGGCCGAAATTGGTCGTGATGCTCGCGGTGCGCTTGTCGAGGTTCTCCGACATGGTCCGGAACGCCTTGCCGGCGTCGCGCACCGAGACCGCCGCCGCGCGGATCTCCGCGAAGGTGCTGGAGCCCTCCTGGCCAGAGGCCGAACCCAGGAAGCCCTGGGCGCCGTTGAGCACCGCGTCGATCTTGTCGGCCGAGGCGTTGAGCTTGGCGGCGAGGGTGCGGGCATCGTGCAGACCGGCCTCGATGTCGGGGCTGGCCTTGGACAGGGCCGCGGAGAAGCGGTCGGCGTTGTCGACCACGCGGCCGAGCTTGGCGCCGTCCACCGCCTTGACCAGGGCGGAGATGTTGGGGCCGGCATCGGCCAGCGTCTTCGAGAAGGTCTCGACATTGGTGAGCGAGCGATTGATCGCCCCCTCGTTGGCGGAGACGAGCCGGTCGAGGCGGGCCATCATGTCGTCGGCCCGCTGCGCCACTTGGCGCGCCAGCGCCATCATGTCCTGCATGTCGGAGGAATCGGCGAAGATGGTCGGCGGCTCGCCGTTGGCCATCGGGGTCAGCACCGGCGCGTCGGCGTTGCCGCCCGACAGGGAGATCACCGAGACGCCGGTGAGCATCGCCGAGTCGAGGCGGGCGCGGGTGTCGGCCCGGAGCGGGGTCGCGGGGTCGACCTTGATCGTGGCGAGCACCCGGCGGGGATCCTGCGGGGCGAGGCGGATATCGGTGACCTCGCCGACCTTGATGCCGTTGAAGTTCACGCTCGAGCCGCGCGACAGCCCCCCGACCGAGCCGGAGAAAACGATGCGGACGATCTGGCTGACCTGCCGCGACGAGCCGCCGGAGAGCCACAGCACGGTGCCGAAGCCCGCCAGGATGACAGCGATGGTGAAGGCCCCGATGAGGGCGTAGTTCGCGCGGGTTTCCATGCGCTCAACCTGCGGTTCTGGCCGGCGGAGATCCGGCCGGGCCTGGAGCCCCGGCTCCCGGAAGGGAGCGGGGCGGGATCTGGGTGGGGCGGCGATCGGGCATCGAGGCAGGCATCGGGTCAGGCATGAGCCGAGGCGCCGCCCGTGGCGATGGTCCGGGCGCGCTTGCCGTGGAAGTAGGAACGCAGCCAGGGATGGTTGCTCGCCAGCATCTCGTCGATCGTGCCGGCGGCGATGATCTGGCCGTCGCCGAGCGCCGCGATGCGGTCGCAGGCGGTGTAGAGGCTGTCGAGGTCGTGGGTGACCATGAAGACGGTCAGCCCCAGCGTCTCCTTGAGGGTCGAGACGAGGTCGTCGAACTCGCCCGCGCCGATCGGGTCGAGGCCCGAGGTCGGCTCGTCGAGGAACAGGATCTCGGGATCGAGGGCGAGCGAGCGGGCGAGCGCCGCGCGCTTGATCATGCCGCCCGACAGTTCCGAGGGGAGCTTGTCGGCGGCGTCGGGCTTGAGGCCGACCATCTCGATCTTGAGCCGGGCGAACTCGTCGAGCAGGCGCTCGGACAGGTTCAGGTGCTCGCGCATGGGCACCTGGATATTCTGCTTCACGGTGAGCGCCGAGAACAGGGCGCCCTGCTGGAACAGCACGCCCCAGCGCTGCTCCATCCGCCGCCGCTCCGCGTAGGAGAGTTCGTCGACGTCGCGGCCGAACACCTCGATGGTCCCCGCGCGCTTGGGGTTGAGGCCCAGGATCGTCCGGGTGAGCACCGACTTGCCCTGGCCCGAGGGCCCGACGAAGCCCAGGATCTCGCCGGGGCGGATGTCGAGGCTCAGGCCCTTCAGGATGTTGCGGTCGCGGAAGCCGACCACGAGGTCGCGCACGCGGATGATCGGGGCGGGGGCGGTCATCGGAGCGCCTCAGAAGTCGATCGCGGCGAAGAACACCGCGAACAGGCCATCGAGGACGATGACCATGAAGATGGATTTCACCACCGACGCGGTGACGTGGCGGCCGAGCGATTCCGCCGAGCCCTCGACGGCGAAGCCCTCGATCGTGGCGATCACCCCGATGGTCAGCGCCATGAACGGCGCCTTGATCAGGCCGACCATGACGTGGTGAACGCCCACCGCCGCCTGGAGCCGGACCAGGAACTGGTCGAGGGTCAGGCCGCCGTAGAGCATCGCGGTGAGGCCCCCGCCGGCCAAAGCCGCGATGTCGCCGATCAGCGTCAGCATCGGCAGGCCGATCATCAGGGCGAGGACCCGGGGCACGATCAGGATCTCGACGGGGTCGAGGCCCATGACCCGGAGCGCGTCGACCTCCTCGCGCATCCGCATGGAGCCGATCTCGGCGGTGATCGCCGAGCCCGAGCGGCCCGCGACCATGATCGAGGTGAGCAGCACGCCCATCTCGCGCAGGATCAGCAGGCCGATCAGGTTGACCACGAAGGTCTGGGCGCCGAAGCGCTGGAGCTGGAAGATGCCCTGCTGAGCCACGATGCCGCCCACCAGGAACGAGATCAGCACGATGATCGGCGTGCCGTTGAGCGCCACCTGCTGGATCTGGTTGATCAGGGCGTTGCCGCGAAACGTGCCGGGCCGCAGGGCGACGCGGCCGCAGGCGGCGATCAGCTCGCCCAGGAAGGCGAGGGCGGTGACGAATTCGTGGCCGCCCTGCACGGTCCGGCGCCCGGTGGCGTCGAGCAGGCCGACGACCGGTCCGTGGCGCCGGGGCGGCGGGGCGTCCGGATCGCGCAGGCGAACCTCGCCCAGCAGGGTGCGGTGTTCCGGCCGCGCGTTGAGATAGGTGAGGGTGCCGCCCGCCTGCTCGATCTCGGCGCGGGTCCGCTCCAGCACCCAGGCGCCGAGGGTGTCGAGGCGCTCGATGCCCGACAGGTCGACCGCCACCGGCCCGGCGCGGCCGGCCGCCGCGATGCCGGCGGCCGCAGCCTCGACGGTGGGGGCCTGGTCGGCGGTCCAGCGGCCGTCGAGCGCCAGACGGCCGTCGGCCGACCGCTCCCGCAGCGCGGCGCCGGCCAAGGCGCCGGGAACAGTGCCCTCGCTCAGCAACACCCATACTCCTCGATCGAGGCACCACCCTGCCCGGCGGTTATGACGACATTACGGTTGACGATCCGTGTCCGACGTCACCGACGGCGCGTGGCGGGAGGCCAGGGCGAGGCCCAGCCCCGCGGCGGCGAGCGGCGCCATCAGCAGGAAGGCGAGGGGTCCCCCGGCCCGGTAGGCGAGGCCGCTCCCCAGGGTCGCGACCACCGAGATCCCGGCATTGACGGCGCTGAGCGTGCCCTGAGCCCGGCCCCGGGCGCCGTCGGGGGCATAGGCCGAAACCGCCGCCATGGCACCGAGCTGCGTCGCCCCGAAGGTCAGGCCGTGGAGGCACTGGAGCGGCACCAGCGCCGCGAGGTGGTCGCCGAGGAGGAACAGGCCGATCGCCCGCAGGATCGCCGCGACGGCGCCGGCGCCGAGGAGCCGCACCGGGCTGCGCCAGGCGGCGGGCAGGGCCGGCAGGCCGGCGAACAGCGCGATCTCGGCCAGCACCCCGGTCGCCCAGAGTGCGCCGACCCAGGCCGCCGGGATCCCCTGGCTCGTCCAGTAGATGCTGCCGAACCCGTAGATCGCCCCGTGGCTCGCCTGGATCGCGGCCGCCGCGCCGATGCACAACCACAGCTTCGGCGGAAGCCGCTTCCGGACGGTGCCGTCCGCCGCCTGCGGCAGCGCCGCCACCGCGCGGCTGCGCCACGCCACGAGGGCCGCCCCCAGGGCGAGGCCGGTGAGCAGCAGCGGCACGGCCAGCCGCCCGCCGAGCGTCGAGAGAAGAGCCCCGCCCGCGAGGTTGGCGAGGAGGAAGGCGACCGAGCCCGCCATCCGGATCCGCGAATAGGCGAGGCGGGAATCGTGGCGGACGGCCGCGAGGGTGAGGTAGTCGATGCAGGGCACCAGCGGCGCGCCGGCGACGGCGTTGAGCACGATCAGCCCGGCGAGGATCGGCCACGCGATCCCCGCGGCGGCGGGCATCAGCGCGTAGGTCAGGCTGAGCGCGAGGCTGCCGAGCAGGATCAGCCGCCGGGGGCCGAGGCCGCGGTCGAGGAGGCCCATCAGCGGCGCCGTGGCGGCGATCCGGGTGGCGATCGGCAGGGCGAGGAGGACCCCGATCACCCCGGCATCGAGACCGAGGGCGTCGAGCCAGAGCGGCATGAACGGCATCGCGATGCCGATCTCGGTGAACACCACGGCGTAGAGCAGCGACAGGCGCGCCGGGCCGGACGGGCGGGGCAAGGCGGGTCTCGACGGGAGGGGCGGGGGCGGAGGCCGTCCGTAAGCACCTGTCGATAAGGGGGTGTCAAGGCCTTGAAAACATTCGCTCTCGTTCCCCCGCGTTCTCAAACTCGGTAGCGAATGTGAAGCCAAGCAGGTCAGACAACAAAAACCCTATGGCAGATCGTGCTGATCTGCTTCGTAGGTTTGCACAACCTAGAATAATCAATGGCGATGGCAAGCGGTGACAGACTTAGTGCACCGCGCGGTGCGGTTGCCTTCGATCAGGTGACCCAAATTTGGCGCATGGTACCCGCGGCGGAGCGTTGCTGCCGACCCTTCGCAGCCCCTCGGAATGTCCGCTTCCGGGCAACTCGGCTGACCGTCGCCTGCGACCGGGATGGGTGGAATATAGCCGGTCTGCTTCTGGGTAAGACAGGCGCTGAACCGGTCGTCCGGCGTGGATCAGATTTGGCGAAGGCAACCAAACTCGAAACTGCCGGATACGAAGTTCGACTATTTTGGGAGTAATCCCATTCGTTGGTAGCTTTCGATCAAATCGTCGAACAATTTCACGTTTGAACGGCTTCGCGCGATGATCTGAGCCCCGGCGACAGCAGCATAAATGGCGCGGGCCCTCAACTCACCCTCGGCTGGCGAGGCGAGTTTGGCGGCGATCAAGTGTTCGCATAGCCAAGCGGTGTTCACGTCGGCGAAAGTTTGCACCTCCTTCAACACTGGCTCGGGCAACTCGTCATGTTCCGTCGCCATGAAGCTGCTCAGACACATGCGATTGTCGCGCTCCAGGGATAGCCGGAAGATGCTCGGGTATCGCTGCAACGCTTCGGTTGGGCTTCGGGCATTCGTCGAGATGGCTTCGAGGTCGCGGGCGATGTCTTCCCAGTAGCGTCGTGCGACCGCCTCGCCGAGGATAGCTTTGGTGGCGAAGTGGTAGTTGATGCTGGCAGCCTTGATGCCGACGGTTTCCGCGAGGTCGCGGAAGTTGAGGCCGCCGTAGCCATAGGCCATCGCCGCCTCCTTGGCGGCCACAAGGATGGCCTCCCTCACATTCCCCTTTGACGTCGCTGCCATGTCCAACCTCTATCTGTCATATGGCAGGCAGGGGTTGACGGCGCAAGATCTTGGACATAGCTTACAGCCTGTCATCTGACAGACAGACTGATTGCTTCGAAAGCGAGAAGACGATGTCCGACAAGCTCAAGCTCTTTACCTCCCCCTCGGCCTTCCCCAACCCGCAGCGCCTGCGGATTTTCATGCACGAAAAGGGCATCGCTGATCGCTTCGACGAGACGATCTACGATATGTCGCCGGTTGGCGAGCAGCGGGGTTGGAAGCACCTGAAGATGAACGCCTGGGGCGAGACACCGACCCTTGCACTCACCGATGGTTCTTACCTCAGCGAGACCTCCGCCATCGCTCGCTATCTCGACGACACGTTCGAGGGCCGCAAGATTATGGGGGCGACGGCGCATGAGCGCGGTCTCGATCAGATGTGGGACAGCCGGGTGTGGGTGCACATCCTCTACCCGATCGTCACCGCCTTCCACGTTCTGCGCCAGGGATTGGGCCCGAAGCTCGAACTGACCAGCAACCCAGCCTGGGGCGAGCATTCACGTAAGGTGGCGCTGGCGCATGCCGGTCTCGTCGACCAGCATCTGGCGGATGGCCGCGATTGGCTGCTGGATGGCGATCAGCCGACGTTCTCCGACATAACGCTGGCGACGGCGATTGCGTTTTCCAAGTTTCCCGTCAACGCCACTCCGCTCGATGAGCGGTTCGAACATCTCGATGCCTTCTGGCGGCGCTGGCAGGCTCGACCGACCTTCATCGCCGCGTATGCTGACCGTAACAGCGGTGTGCCGGAGATCGACAATCGCACATGAGCGTTCGGCGGTCGGGCTGGCAACCGCCCGACCGCAATTCCGCTTTCACAGACCTTGAGCGGAGATCTGCGATGGCCGCTTTGGAGAAGCGCCGACGGCGGTCCAGTCGGCTGGGTTGGGTCGACAGCGGGACGTCTGCTTTGAGGCGAACGGCTAAGGTCTGCTTGCCACCCGCTGCAGACCCGCGAGTGGGTACCGAGCGTCAAATTCGGACCACCAGCTCAGGTCAAGCAATCCGCGCAGCTGCAGTATGCAGATAGGGGTCACTGACCGGTCGCCATACCTTATATGAACGCAGCGCGGCGACAATTTTCCGAACCCGTCGTCAACGATTTCAGGCCCGGCCCTTCGTTCGCGAGGATCGAATGGTAAATTGATCAATAATTTAGCGTTTAGCGCCCGTTAAAGGGACTCTGTCAAATTGTCGGGATCGGGCGCACCCGGGCGGGCCGCCGCCGCGCCCGCCGCCAGCGTCCGGAGAGGCCCATGTTCGGTTCCGTCATCCCGAGCGCGAATGCGTCGGCCGAGTACGAGGCGATCGAGGCGACCATCGGCGCGAGCGAGCGCGGCCGCTGGTTCCTCGCCGAGTACGCCCGGCGCAACCGGGGCGCCGAGACCGAGGTGCTGCTCGGGGCGATCGCCCGGCTGGAGCGGAGCGTCACCGCGGACCGCGGGCAGGAGGCCTTCGGTCACCTGCGCGGCAACCTCCTCGACATGGCCGACGCGATCAGCCGGACCAAGGGCGAGATCGCGGCGATCAGCGCCGCGAACAGCGAGGAGACCCGCCTGACCCAGGCCTCCCTCGCCCTGGACGCCATCGTGCGCGAGACCGAGCAGGCGACCTCCGACATCCTCGGGGCCGCCGAAGCGATCCAGGAGGCGGCCTGGACCCTGCGCGAACGCGGGGCCGACGCACAGGCCTGCGACGCCCTCGATCGCCACGCCACCGCGATCTACACGGCCTGCTCCTTTCAGGACCTGACCGCGCAGCGCACGGCCCGGATCGTCTACACGCTCCGCTACCTGGAGGACCGGGTCTCGGCGATGATCGCGATCTGGGGCGAGGAGGCGGTGCGGGTGCCGCCGCATCGGGGCGCCCGGCCGGCCGGCGAGCCGTCCGACCTGAACCAGAGCGACATCGACCGCTACATCGCCATGGACGTGCCGGCCGTCACGGCGGCCGCCCTCGTGGCTCGCCCCGGCAGCCCGGCGCTCCACGAGGATCTGGTGTTCCTGCCGGTCTCGGACGCGGCGGACGCGGCCGCCGAGGCAGCGACCGGGGCGGAGCCGGCCGTGGGCATCCTCAAGGAGCCGGCCGTCGAACCGGTCCTGAAGACGGCCCCGGAGATCCCCTCGGAGACCGAGGGGGACGCCGACGGGGGTTCCGCCGGGACGCGGCCCGTCGCCGACGCCGCCTTCGGCGAGTCGGCGATCGACCTCGCCTGGGACGACGCCGTCGCGACGCCCCCCGAGCCCGCCCTGCCGCCGGAGGAGCCGGTCATGAGCTTCGCAGAGATCGACGCCCTGACGCCGGAGCAGCGGCTGGCGCTGTTCGCCTGACGGGTCGCCCGGCAGGCGCGTCCGGGTCCGGACCCTGCTATCAGGGGCGCCCCGACAATCCCGAGACTGCGCGACCGTGGCCCTGCACCTGATCAAGCTCTGCGTCGGCCCCGCCACCATCGCCGATCTCGAAGCGCGGCAGGCCCGGTTCCGGGACGAGGCGCAGCGGGAGGGCCGGCCGGCGGACCCGTTCCACGTCACCCGGACCCTGCCCAAGCGCCACCGGGAGATCACCGGACGCGGCTCGATCTACTGGGTGATCCGTGGGACCCTGTCCTGCCGGCAGGCGATCACCGCGATCGAGCCGTTGACCGGTGCGGACGGCATCCCGCGCTGCCGCCTGGTCTTCGATCCGCGCCTCGTCCCGGTGGCGCCCCGACCCTGCCGGCCGTTCCAGGGCTGGCGCTACCTCACGGCGCGTGACGCGCCGGCCGATCTCGGAGCCGAGGCCTCGGGGGACCTCGCGGAGATGCCCGAGGCCCTGCGGCGCGAGCTGGTCGGTCTCGGCCTGCTGTGACCTTCGGCCCGCCCTGACCGAGGCTCTCCGCTCTGCGCCTGGGATCCCGAGGTGCCAGAGCGTGGCGGGGACCTCGCAGGAGCCGCCCTGCGGCACACGCCGAAGAGCCGGCCCGTCAGGCCGAGGGGGAGGGCGGGGCGCGGTTCGTCGTCCGTCCGTGCCCTGCCGGAACCGGTCTCGGCCCCGGCGGGATCCGCCCTACGCCCCGTCGAAGCGTCCGCTGGCATGGGCCAGCATCGTGTAGACCTTGCCGGTCTCGGAGGTGAGATAGGCGTCGGTCCGCTTGGCGTCGCTGTCGTTCTTGATCACGTCGCCGAGCAGACGCTCGAACTCGCTGACGTAGCGGTCGACGCTGCGGCGGAACTCCGCATCCGACCGGTACCGGCGCTGGATCTCCGCGAAGGTCGCCCGACCCTGCGGCGTGTAGATCCGCGGGTCGAACAGGTTGGGCTCGCCGCGGCGGTACCGCTCCCAGAGGTCGACCGCGGTCCGATGCTCGATCATCTTGGCGATGTCGGTCGAGATCGTGTCGAGGGCGATCCGTCCGGTCTCGGCGGCCGCCACCGCGGGCCGCCGGGCCGGCTGTGCGGGCGCTGGCGCGTCGGTGGCCGGCACCTCCTCGTCGTCGTCCAGCGAGGCGCGGGTCAGCAGGTCGGACAGCCAGCCGCGCTTGTCGCCGGCCTGCGCCGGACGGGCGGTCGCGGAGGGACGCGGCGCCTCGATCCGGGCCGCAGC
>NZ_JBFULS010000056.1:0-37593 GCF_054049775.1 Methylobacterium sp. P5_C11
GCGTTGCAGGTCCTGCGGTGGCGTCTTGGCCTTCGGACGGCACGCCTCGACCAGCGGCTCCAGCTCAGACCATTGCGCGTCGCTCAGCATCATCCCTCCTGCCTTGGAGAGAGGAAAACGCAAGCCCCGCCAGTCCGTTCAGGCGACGACAGGCCCTAACGGTCCCAACCGCTCTTACCAGTTCTCAAGCGTGTGGGACCGTCCGAAGGTGGTTGAGCGTTCCGCCCGAAATACATTAGACTGGAGGCCTGCGATCCATTGGCGCCCACTCACCGTCACCTCCAAGTACTTTAGCGCACTCTCCAAATGCGAGGATACGCTTTGCCAAAAGAACTCTGGGTAGCGTTCGACCAGATCGGCAGGCGAGGTGTAGCCCAGGGTGGCGTTCGTCCCGGCCTCCTCGAACTCGTGGAAGAGCGCATTGGTTTTGCGGAGGTAGAGGAGGTCACCCATCTGCCCGATCAGATCCGCCGCCCGGACCAGGCAGGCCTCATCTTCCGGATGGTCGTCGAGATTGCCGGGCTGGGCCGGAAAGCGGGTTTGCTCGATGGCGCGCATGACGCGGTTCGCGTCCAGCATTTCCGATTGGCCAAAGCGCGCGGCGACAAACAACTTGGATCGGTCGACGTGGTAGGCGGTCAGTGCCGCGTCCGAGGCGCCGCGCGGCAGCACGATGCGGTGGCCAGCGTCGTCGATGATATAACCCTCCACAGGGCAATCGCCTTTCAGAACGCCTCGCACATATCCGATGTCATGCAGAAGGCAGGCGACCACCAGATGTGCCCAGTCATCTGGCGTGACGAATTCGAGCAGAGTTTTGCCACGCAAGATGTCGAGGCCGACCTGCGTAACGAGCAGAGTGTGCTCTAGGTCGTGGTAGAGTGCGTCAGAGTTCCCCAAGCACTCAAGGGCAAGACGCGCGGCAGCGCCAACCCTCTCGGCCAAGGGCGCTTGGCTGGCGCCGAACGTGCTCTGGAGCTCGGCGGCGAGATGGTCGCCGAGTGCCCGTGAGGCGAGCTGAGCGGTCGTGATCATGCCCGGCACTCCCATCGACTAATCTTGCAGTTTCTGCATCCGTAGCTTGATCGTACGAGACGCGGCTGTCGGCCGGTCTCAGGTGCCTTTTGTCTGATGCACCAAGTCGCGCTTGCTCCCATCTGCGTTCGGTGAGCGGTGACGTTTGCAGCGGCACTTCCGGCATCCTGTTGTGCGCCAGAACCGCTCTGCCGACCACGGGTTTTTCAGGCGGGAGGTGCGTTTGCTTGCAGGCCTGACCGTTCCACTGATCGCCGCGGCCGTGTTCACGCTCGGCGGCTACGGGATCAGCAAGGCCGCGCGACATTCTGACTAGCTCACCGAGTTCTTGGGAGCCCTGTTCATGATCGTCGCGCTGCTGGCCGGTGTTGCAGGGCTGGCTCAGATCGACACCCGAGGTCTAAGCACGCTTCCCCGACCGGCCATTCTCCGCGCGTCGTTCTAAGAGCGAGGACGTCGGCGCCTCTCTCCGCCTGCAGGGTGGCACAACCGGCCGACGCGTTGCTGCCGGCGCCCTCAGTCCAGCCCCGCTCCGTCAGCCCGCATTTCAGGTCGGTCCGGGCCAAGCGCTTGGGAACCAGTTGCTTGGACGATCCGCAGGTCTTGCCCTCAGAACCGCTGCCCGGCAAAGCCTCGTCACCCTTCAGCGTCGTGCCGGCGCACAGTCGCTTGCGCTCCTCGGGTACCAAAGCGCGGTCGAGGTTCAACAGGTCAGCGATGCTCGGCCTGACCATGGGAGCGCCTCCCGTCGCGAGAGCGGCGTCGGCGGCAGCGACGATACGGTCGATGTGATCATCTACGCTCACTGAGGGCTTACTGGATATTAGCGCGGGGCCGATTGACAGGCGGAGAGCGCAGCGGGATGCAGGGGCGTGAAGGTCAGTGGCGCCGCATGCCGCTGGAGAGCTACGAGGCGGGTCCGCAGGACATCGACAGGGAGACCCTCGCGCACGTGCGCTTTGGGATGGTGCTCGACGGCAAGGTCATCCCGTGCTGCGTGTCGATCGACGGGCCGCGCAATTTCTTCCATGAAGCCATACCCGCTGCGCACGAACGGCATGGTCGAACGCTTCATCGACTGAATCTGTCACCAGGAGTTAGGGCATCGCGATCACAGCTTGACCGAGAGGCCATGTTGCGCGGGTCGCCGCGACCTTGATCGACTCAGATCGGAGGTTGCGTGACCCAAGCGTCGCCACGCAGCGCGCGCTGCCGGCCATATTCATAGAGGGGGCGCATGTAGGATGGATCAAACGGCTTGTTCCGCTCCATCGTGAAGTCCGGTCCGATGAAGGCCAAGTTGTAGTCTACCCCGTCGCGCTCGGCTGCGGCATGGATCCGCAACACGTCGTTGTAGCCGCTGGCCGCGATCATGGCAGTGATCGCGCGACCTACAATGCCGAGGGTCCGACGCTCCGTCGAGGCCCATTCGGGATCCAGCCGACCATTGCGGATCACCCAAGCCCGAGTCCGCGCCGTTGGCTGCCCGCGCGCCAGCCGCTCCCGACGAAATCGCGAGACGCTGGCGGGATATAGGAAGAGTTGGGCGAACGCCCCGCCGTCAACATGCAACTCCTGAAAGGGCTTCCCGTTCAGCGTCACATCGAAAAAGACCGGTGCGAAGGCACCGGGGATGGCAGCGGAGGCCAGTAGAATCCGCCGCACCGTCTCCAAGGCGCGAGCATGGCCGCTCTGCGCGATAGCGCCGATGTTCCAAATGACTGGTGTCTGCGCATCGAGATTAGAGGTGCCCACCAGCAGCAGCCTGCCATTGGCGTAGGCCCGGGCGATCTCGGCCAGCATCGCCTCATCGAGGTGGCGGGAAATGGTGCGGAACAGAGGGCTGTTGTCCGCCATGGCATCGTCCAAGATCGCAGCGGTGTAGCTGCGCTCCAGCAGAACATCCGCCAAGGTGATGTCGGTGAATACGCTCTTCAGTTGCGCGTCATAGGCGCCGCCGAGAAACGCGAAGGGGGCACTCAACGCGCCGGTGCTGATGCCGGTGACCAGGAAGAAGTTCGGGCGGTCGCCATGCTCGGTCCAACCGTTGAGAAGCCCGGCGCCGAAGGCTCCGTTTTCACCACCTCCTGAGATGCCGAGCAGGTCCAAGTCGGGCAACGGTGTGGCCGGTCGGATGCCGCTCGACACGATCTGGCGTTGGACAGCCTCGATGAATTCCCGCTGGAGCGCGGCCTGCCCGTTGGTCTCAGTCGGGAAGAACCGCTCGTTCGGCACACCGAGCGCCGTTGCGGCACTCGCGCATCCGCGTGGCACGGCGGCGAGCCGAGTTGGCAGGGCACAGCCGAGGAGGCTGCTTGATGCGCCGAAGGCCGACACGCCGAGTAGCGACCGGCGAGATAGCAGTGTTGCATGTAGCGCCAAGCCGGAAGCGGACATTGCGCACCTCACGATATCGCAATGTATTATCTTCGCTCAACGTGTTTTCGTAAAGCACCGGTATTCTGGTGCTCGCCGTGGCGCTTGCAATTATCCCGCAGGTTTATTGAGGCCGCCGCAGGCTAAGCAAGCGCAAAAGCACACATCGGAATTTTGCGCAGAGGCGATGCCAAGGCATGACCGCTTCTCGGAAGGGCCGAAGACTGCTCGCTCGGAGGGTTTGGGTCGGTAGGAGTGCGTCTGCTTTTACGGCGCACCCTCTCCGAAATAGCCATTCCGCTTACGTGAAGAGTTTCGGGCGCCGTGAGGCGTACGAAAGTCTCCGAAGAAGGAACCCGCGGGGACCGAGGCGCTCAGCTATGGGGATTGGTCGTTTCGGCCCGATGGCGGGGTGTCTCGCGGCGGCTAGCGTGTGACTGTGTCCTGGCTCGCACGTGCTGGCTGAGACCGATCCGTTGGCTGCCAGGATCGCATGAGACGCCGACGCGGGGGCCATACCCTGGCGTGGGTGGCTGACGGTGGGGTCGGCTGGAACAGGCGCACGACGATCCACTGGCCGCGGCGTGGTGCTTGCGGCAGGCGACGGGGCACATGGAGGGCCGGGTCACGTGGCCCTCATCCGGGTTGAAGCCGAGGCGGTCGGCGGACCTCGCGGCTGCCGGAAGCGGCCGAAGATCTCGACGACCGTCATGCGCCCACCGCAGCACGGGCACGGGGCGAGCCGGTCGGGCGGCGACGCAGGTTCCGGCGGGTTAGCCGGCGGCGCGGCGGCCAGCAGGTCGCGGATGCGGGCGAGATTGGCGCGGCGGGTGGCGCTGGCGAGCAGGCCGTAGTGGCGGATGCGGTGGAAGCCCCTGGGCAGGACGTGCAGGAGGAAGCGCCGGATGAACTCGTCCGCGGCCAGCGTCAGGACGCCGTAGCGCTCCGGCCCGTCGCGGCGATAGTCCTTGACCCGGAAGGTGACGCCGGTCGCGTCGAAGCCGACGAGCCGCCGGTTCGAGATGGCGACCCGGTGGGTGTAGCGCGACAGGTAGGCGAGCACCGCCGCGGGGCCGGCGAACGGCGGCTTGGCATAGACGACCCAGCGCTTGGTTCGGACCGGCGCGAGGTGGCGCAGGAAGGCGCCGCGCTCGGCCAGGGGCGACAGGCTGCCGAAGGCGGCGAGCCGTCCAGCCGCGTGCAGGGCGGTCAGCCCGGCCAGGAACAGCCGCCGGAACAGCTTGGCAAGGACGCGCACCGGCAGCAGGAAGCCGGGCTTTGCTGAGATCCAGCGGGTACCGTCGCGCGCGAGACCGCCGCCGGGCACGATCATGTGGACGTGCGGGTGGTGGGTCAGCGCCGAGCCCCAGGTGTGGAGGACGGCGGTCAGCCCGATGCGGGCACCGAGATGCTTCGGGTCGGCGGCGATGGTCAGCATCGTCTCGGAGGCTGCCCGGAACAGCAGGTCGTAGACGGCGGCCTTGTTCTGGAAGGCGATCCGCGCGACCTCGGCCGGCAGGGTGAACACGACGTGGAAGTAGCCGACCGGCAGGAGGTCGGCCTCGCGCGCGGCCAGCCACGTGCGGGCCGCCGCGTCCTGGCATTTGGGGCAGTGCCGGTCGCGACAGGAGTTGTAGGCGATGCGCGTGTGCCCGCAGCCGTCGCAGGCCTCGACGTGGCCGCCCAGCGCGGCGGTGCGGCAGGTCTCGATCGCCGCCATGACCTTGCGCTGGTGCAGGCTCAGGTGCCCGCCCCGGGCGGCACGGTAGGCCGGCCCGGCGGCGCGGAAGACGTCGGCGACCTCCAGCACGGGGGTCGGCCCGGCGCGTCAGCTGCCGGCCGCACTCTCCCCGGCCTCGAACAGGCCGAGCCGATCGAGGGGGCTGGTCACGGTGCGCACCGTGCGGGCGGCGACCTTGGTGTAGAAGKCGGTGTTGTCGAGCTTGGCGTGGCCGAGCAGGACCTGGATCACCCGGATATCGGTGCCGTCCTCCAGGAGGTGGGTGGC
This sequence comes from Methylobacterium sp. P5_C11, assembly GCF_054049775.1. Lineage (NCBI taxonomy): Bacteria > Pseudomonadati > Pseudomonadota > Alphaproteobacteria > Hyphomicrobiales > Methylobacteriaceae > Methylobacterium > Methylobacterium sp. P5_C11. The sequence goes on from NZ_JBFULS010000056.1 coordinate 5,420, forward strand.
GAAGCTGTGGCGCAGGGTGTGCGGGCCGACCCGCTTGGCGATGCCGGCGGCCCGTGCGGCCTCGACGACCACCCGGTGCAGCTGCCGGGTGCTGATCGGCTTGAGGGCGTGCTGGCCGGGGAACAGCCAGCCGTCGCCATACATCATGCCCTGCTGGCGGCCGGTCCGCCACCACTGGCGCAGCAGAGCTAGGAGATCCGTCGAGAGCAAGGCGTTGCGGGCCCGGCCGCCCTTGCCCTGTTCGACCCGGATCAGCATGCGCTGGCTGTCGATGTCCGTGACCTTCAGCGCCGCGACCTCGGCCACGCGCAGGCCGGCGCCGTAGGCTACGGCCAGGGCCGCCCGGTGCTTGAGGCAGGTCGTGGCGGCGAGCAGGCGGGCAACCTCCGCGTGGCTGAGGACGACGGGCAGCGTGCGCGGATAGGCCAGACGGACGAGCCGGCGCGCCAGATCCGGGCGGTCGAGGGCGTGGGTGAAGAAGAAGCGCAAGGCCGAGACGATGCCGTTGAGGGTCGGCACCGGCACTCCGCCCTGGCGCTGTTCGACCTGGAAGCGGCGCAGGTCCTCCGCGCTGGCCGTGTCGAGCCGGCGTCCAAGGAAGGTGGCCAGACGACCGACGTCGCGCAGGTCGTTGCGCTGGGTCTCGTGGCAGAACCGGCGCAGGTTCATCTCCTCGATCAGGCGTTGGCGCAGCGGGCTGATTGTAGGGGCAGGAAGCAGATCGTGCATCGTCGGGCTCCTCGGATGAAGGAGCCGCGATGCTCGGCCCGCCGCCGACAGGCCTCAAACGACGCGCGACGGTCCGGATGCTACCGCGACCTCACCGCGTGCGCCCTCCCGCGCAGCGGGTTCGTTCTTCGGCCAGACCCAGTCATTCTCACCGCTCTATGTGATCCTCACAGCGGACGTCCGATAAGCAAGTTGGCACGGAGTCGTCCAACTCCGATTGAAGCGCTACGAGCGCGCAGTCGGCAGGGCCAGAGGGTCCGCAGAAAGGACCGTCCGCACCTCAGCTACCTTTAACGTGAAGGCTGACGCTTCGCCGTCTTGCAGCTCCCGCACAAAGTGCATAACTTGAGCTCTTCGACTTTCTTTAAATCGCTGTCAGCAATCGCGTTTTTGGTTGCGGGTTCGAGTCCTGCCGGGCCCACTTATCCCCGAGACACGGAGCGTTTGCGGGCTCTTGCGAAGGGCGGCCGCTCCTTTGCGGAGACCCACGGGAGCAGCTTTATCGGCTTCTGCGCCAGATGGTTGGTGACCGCTGGAACCTTTTTCAGCTCCTCCAGCATCAATGCCAGAGCTGTCGGGTCGCAATAACGTTCGTCTGTTTCGCCGGACCCGGCGTGTCCAAGGATGTCAGCTCTGATTTCCGTGTGAACGCGGGCTTGCTTAAGATTGTTGCCAAGCGAATGTCTGAAGGAGTGGATGACCTTTTTACGTTCGTCTTCGTTTGAGATTGCTTTTCGAAGTCCGCTGCTAAATTCATCGTAGAGGCGATCGCCGAGCGGCGAGCTTGAGTTTGGCGATTTTAGATCCGGAAACACGAGGCCGTATCCGAGTGCGCGAACAGCTTTGACGTAGTCCAAAAACCCGAGGCGGAGCACCTCTGGGTGCAAAGCGACAAACCGAATAGATTGAACGTTCTTAAGACGACGCGTTTCGTTGAATCGAAAAGCAAGGTATGCAATCCCGCTTGCCTCCTCCACGTCGCCGACATGAAGTCCTGCAATTTCCTCTCTTCGCGCGCCTGTATAATAGAGTAAGATAATCGCGAAGTACAAAGCGCGATGGAATACCTGATCGCCTGTGGTAAACGGATCGCGCCACGAACGACAGCCTGTGAAGCAGGGCAATTGGAAGATCGCCGCAACATCGTCGTTGCTAAGAGATGGTCGCCGGTTACGTGCCCTGTCCCGCTTGCGGGCGCGAAGGAGCGCGAGGTCGATGCTCGCATCAATCGCGAGGCCCTGCGCCTTGAGAAATGTCACAAGCTGTCCGAGGAAAGTCAGGTGACGATTGATGGTATCCCCGACGATGCCACGCTTGTTGGCTGGAAGCTTGGCGCCAATCTCACGCAGTTCAGCTGTGCTGCGTTCGGCATCACGAGGGCTCTTACCATACGATGGCGAGACGGACCGCAAAAGATCAACTAATTCGGCAAAATGGCTCTGCCGAAGATCAGTCACACGGACGAGGCCGTTCTCGGCGAGTAACTTCGCGAACAGGGCAAAAATCTGCCGCGCCTGATGCTGTGTTTTTGCATCCCAGGTTTCGTCACGAGCGCGCCCGGCGATCATCGCCTCCCCGAACGCGATGATTGGATGTATCCCCTTCTGATGAGGCTCTTGGTCCGTCGCATCCAGCGCGAGGTCCGGGCTTGCTGACACGATTGCAACGCCTGTCGGCATTGGAGGGACGGCATCAGCGTTTGATTGCGAATGAGCTGTACGCGCGGTTGCTGTCGAGCCGGTGGCCTCGGGCGGCACCTGCGCTTCCCTCAGCAGGATCGCGTCGCGCAGTGTGACCTCTTCGATCCGAAGACCATCGTAGCGGCGCTCAGTCGCAAAGGCCGCCGCTGACATACCGCGGAAGGCAATCTCCTGAGCTAAAGACAAGTTAGTCATGGTGGGTGCGACCGCTTGGTTCGCGAGCAGCCCTTCCAGGCGAGCGCGAGGCATCAGGTGGCCGTTCTGGCGCACCATCGCGGCCAGCGTCGCCCGTGCCTCCTCAATGTCGAGGTCATTTAGCCCGTCGCGACGCATCTCATCAGCCAACGGAGGATCGATGGTGGCTGCCGCGCCGCGCGCTCCAAGGATACGCAGGATCCATCCCATACGCCGATCGGCACGCCGGCTCGCCTCAGGATCGAAGTGCGGTTCCGCACGTTCTGCCGCAGCGATCCGGTCGAGTTTTTCGAGGTGGGCCAATAGGCTTTCGCGAAAGATGCCGTCGAGCTGGCGGCGGCTCATAATGAGATCGGGTTCGGGCTCGCTCATGGCGCGATGAAAAAGCTGATCGGAATGAGCCGTGAGCTGGCTCGCGAGGAAGCGTGCCCTGGCCGGCTCGCGCGTGCCTAGACTTACCACGAGCTGCGTGGAACGGCAGAATCGGATCAGCGGCAGCGGGATCCGGCGGCGCCAGGAATAACTCCCACCGCGCCTGTAAGCATGAGCGATAGCCGGCACCGGGCACCTCGTGTGAGACACGCATGTGCAACACCGATGTGTGCCGACGCCTCCCGCTTCTGCAGGAAATCGTTCAAATTGAGAGACTTACGCGGAAATTTGGCTGGGGCGCCAGGATTCGAACCTGGGAATGGCGGTACCAAAAACCGCTGCCTTACCACTTGGCGACGCCCCAAGGTGAGCCGTGGCTGTCTAGACGCCGCGCCCTCACCTGGCAAGCCGTTGATCGGGCTTCCCGACTGGCCGCCGGTTGCGCCTCAGTGGCGCTCGGGCGCGCCGTCGATCCGTCGGGGCAGGCCGAGCGGATTCGCCGCCTGGAGCGCCGCCGGAAGCAGGGCGTCCGGCACGTCCTGGTAGCTCACCGGCCGCAGGAAGCGGTCGATGGCGAGGCTGCCCACCGACGTCGTGCGCCCGTCCGAAGTCGCCGGATAGGGGCCGCCATGCACCATGGCGTGCGCCACCTCGACGCCGGTGCCGAACCCGTCCACGAGGATCCGGCCGACGCGGCGCTCCAGGAGGGGCAGGAGGTCCCGCGCGGCCGCGTGGTCCTCCGGCGCCAAGTGCAGCGAGGCCGTGAGCTGGCCCTCCAGGTGCTCCAGAACCGCCCGCATCGCTGCGAAATCCGCACAGCGCACCACGAGCCCAGACGCCCCGAACATCTCCTCCTGCAACTCGGGTGCCGCCAGGAAGACGTCCGAATCCGCGGCGAACAGGGCGGCCCGGCCCTGGGTCGATCCGCCCTCCCGCCCCTCGGCCAGCGTCGTGACGGCGGCGTGGCCCGAGACCCGCGCGACGGCCTCGCGGTAGGCACGCTGGATGCCCGGGGTCAGCATGGTCGCGGCCGGGCTCTCCCGCAGCGCCGCGGCGGCGGCCGCGAGGAAGGCATCGAGGCCCGGCCCGGGCAGGGCCAGGATCAGGCCCGGATTGGTACAGAACTGCCCGGCGCCGAGGGTCAGCGACGCCGCGAAGGCCTTGCCGATCGCCTCGCCCCGCGCGGCGAGGGCGCCGGGGAACAGCAGCACCGGGTTGATGCTGCTCATCTCGGCATAGACCGGGATCGGCGTCGGGCGCCCGGCCGCGATCGCCATCAGGGCGGTGCCGCCGCGGCGCGAGCCCGTGAAGCCGACGGCGGCGATCCGGGGATCGGCCACGAGCCCCTGCCCGATCGACTGGCCGGCATCGAACAGCAGCGAGAAGGTCCCCTCCGGCAGGCCGCAGGACGCCACCGCCCTCTGGATGGCGCGGCCGACGAGTTCCGAGGTGCCGGGATGGGCCGGGTGCGCCTTGACGACCACCGGGCAGCCCGCGGCCAGGGCCGAGGCGGTGTCGCCGCCCGCCACCGAGAAGGCGAGCGGAAAGTTCGAGGCGCCGAACACCGCCACCGGGCCGACGGCGATCCGGCGCAGGCGCAGGTCCGGCCGCGGCAGGGGCTTGCGGTCCGGGAGGGCGGGATCGATCCGCGCCCCGACATAGCCACCCTCGCGGACCACGTCGGCGAACAGGCGCAGCTGCCCCACCGTCCGGCCGCGCTCGCCCTCGATCCGCGGCCGGGGCAGCCCCGTCTCCTCCATGCAGCGGGTGACGAGATCGTCCCCGATCTCCAGGATGTTCGCGGCGATCGCCTCCAGGAAGCCGGCCCGCGCCGCCGGATCGGTCTCGCGGTAGGTGTCGAAGGCGGCCTCCGCCAGCGCGCAGGCCTGGTCCAGGTCGCTCCGGCTCGCGCCTGGGAAATTCGGCTCCAGGGTCGCGCCGGTGGCCGCCGCGACGGCCCGGACGGCCGCCTCGGTGCCGCGCCGCGCCTCGGCGCCGATCAGGTTCTCGCCGCGCAGGGTCATGGGCTGTTCCTCTTCGTGGGGGCGCGGCCGGGCCGCACCGGGGCGGATGCGCGACGGGCCATCAGCCCCGCTGCGCCGCCAGGGCTTTCTCGCGGATGGCCGCGAGGGTCATGGTCGGCGTGAGCGCCTCGGGATCGACGCGGCAGTGGATCATCGCCGGCAGGCCGGAGGCGAGGCTGCGCTCGAAGGCGGGGGCGAACTCGGCGGTGCGCTCCACGTGCTCGCCGTGGCCGCCGCAGGCGCGGGCGAGGGCCGCGAAGTCGGGATTGCGCAGCTCGGTCGCCGAGACGCGGCCGGGATACTCGCGCTCCTGGTGCATCCGGATCGTGCCGTACATGCCGTTGTCGAGCACCACCACCACGACGGCGATCCCGTACTGCACGGCGGTGGCGAATTCCTGCACGGTCATCATCACGTCGCCGTCGCCCGCGAGCGCCACGACGATCCGCTCCGGGCGGCTGCGCTTGGCCATCACGGCGGCCGGCAGGCCGTAGCCCATGGAGCCCGAGGTCGGCGCGAGCTGCGTGCCGAAGGCGCGGAACCGGTAGTAGCGGTGGACCCAGGTGGCGAAATTGCCGGCGCCGTTGCAGATCACCGCGTCCGGCGGCAACCGCTCGCGCAGCCACGTGATCGCTTCCCCGTACTGGAACGCACCGGGCTTCGGCTCCGGCGTCTCGGACCATGCGCGGTAGGCGGCGTGGGCCTCGGCGGCGCGCCCGCGCCCGGTGGGCGCGAAATCCGGCAGGACCGCGCAGAAGGTCTCGGGCGCCGCCTCGATCGCCAGCGCCGGCTGGTAGACCCGGCCGAGTTCCGCCGCGTCGGAATGGACGTGGACCAGCGGCAGGCCGGGATCGGGGATGCCGAGCAGGCCGTAGGACTGCGCCGGCATCTCGGAGAGGCGCCCGCCCACCATCAGCAGTAGGTCGGACTCCTTGATCCGGGCGAGGAGCGCCGGGTTCGGTCCGATCCCGAGTTCGCCCGCGAAGTTCGGATGGTCGGCGGGGAAGAGCTGCGCCCGCCGGAACGAGACCGCGACCGGCAGGTCGTGACGCCCGGCCCAGGCGGCCAGGGCTGCGACGGCACCTTCCGTCCAGCGGGAGCCGCCGAGCAGCACCATCGGCCGCCGCGCCTCCGCCAGCATCGCCCGCAGGCGCTCGGCATCGTCCCGAGACGGCGCCGGCGCGGCCGGGATAACGCGGGGCGCGTCGGATACGGCCGCGATATCGTCGAGCATGTCCTCCGGCAGGGCGACCACGACCGGGCCGGGACGGCCCTGCATCGCCACCCGGAAGGCCCGGGCGAGGATCTCGGGGATCCGGGCCGCGTCGTCGATCTCCACCGCCCACTTGGCCACGCCGCCGAACATCTGCCGGTAATCGACCTCCTGGAAGGCCTCGCGGTCCCGCATCCGCCGGGCGATCTGGCCGACGAACAGGATCATCGGCGTCGAATCCTGGCGAGCGATGTGCACGCCGGCCGAGGCGTTGGTGGCGCCGGGACCCCGGGTGACGAAGCAGATGCCGGGTCGGCCGGTGAGCTTGCCGGCGGCCTCGGCCATGATCGCCGCCCCGCCCTCCTGCCGGCAGACCAGCACGTCGATGCCGCTGTCGCGCAGGGCGTCGAGCACCGCGAGGTAGCTCTCCCCGGGGACGCAGGTCACGCGCTCGACGCCCTGCGCGCGGAGCTGGTCGACGAGCACCTGCGCACCGGTGCGTGGGGGCAATCCGCTCAAGCCGTTCCTCCCTGGCACTGGGGCCGCATCCGGTGCGTATGCCGGATCGGCCGTGGATCCGCCCGCCGCTGAGAGGCGTCTGATATCCCAGTTTCAGGATAGGGGCGGGGTCGGGGCGGTCAACCTGTCAGACCAGGGGCCGACGGTCGAGGGCTCGACGGGTCATCCGGTCGAGAAAGTCGAACAGCGTCCCGATCCCGGCAAGGGCCGCCGCCTCCTCCCGCGCCGCGATGCCGGACAGGATCGTCCCGTGGATCCCGGCGCAATCCAGGAAGCTGGCGGTCGGCTCGTAGGTGTACCAGAACCGGCGGGACTGGGCGTGGAGCGCCGCCATGGTGCCGGTGAGCGTCGGGTTGTAGGCCGCGCCGACCAGGGCCTCGTGAAGGGCGCGTTTCTGCCGGAAATAGGCCTCCCGGTCGCGGGCCTCCGCGGCGCCGCGCAGCCCGGCCGCGCGCTCCATCAACTGCCCCAGGTCCTCCGCCGTGCCGCGCGCGATGACGCAACGGGCGACGGTCTCGTCGAGGGGACGACGCACCTCCAGCAATTCGAGATGCTTGATGATGTCCACCGGGGTGACCAGGACGCCGCGCCGCGGATGGACCTCCACGAACCCGATCGCCTTGAGCCGCCCCAGCGCCTCGCGGATCGGGGTCCGGCCGAGGCCCAGCTCCGCGCCGAGCTCACCCTCGGAGACCATGGCGCCGGGTGCGAGGCGGCGGCTGATGATCATCTGCTCGATGGCGTCGTAGGCGGTCTCGGAGAGGGAGCGCGGCCGGCGTACCTCCGACGGCGCCGTGCTCCCGCCGCCCGCAAATCCCAATCCGGCCAAGGGCTTCCCCGTCGATGTCGGATCACGTCTGTCGCAACCCGCGCCGGTTGACAATGGCGCGGCGCGCCGTGCTACTCAAGATCTGGGATATCAGTCCGCATCCAGAGCGGGCGGGAAACAAGCCCGGCGTAAGCCACGCGTGCAAGCGAGATGCGCAAGCGCGATGCGACCGTCACCGGTCGCGGTCGCGCAGACCGGGTCCCAGGGAGGAGATGCGTATGGCCGGGCTGTCCCCCGAGACGCGCGCCAAGCTGAAGTCCGTCAGCACGGCGACGCTGATGACCGCACTGTTCAAGCGCGGCTTCCGCAATCAGATGATCCAGGGCGTGCGCCCCCTGAAGGCCGGCGGCCCGACGATGGTCGGCGAGGCGTTCACCCTGCGCTACATCCCGGCCCGTGAGGATCTGAACCCCATCACCGTGTTCCGGGACCGGGCGCATCCGCAGCGCAAGGCCGTGGAGGAATGCCCGCCCGGCGCCGTGATGGTGATCGACAGCCGCAAGGACGCCCGGGCAGCCTCCGCGGGTTCGATCCTGGCCACGCGCCTGATGGTGCGGGGCTGCGCCGGCCTCGTGACCGACGGCGGCTTCCGCGACGCCGACGAGATCGCGCAGCTCGCGATGCCGAGCTACCACGTGCGGCCCTCGGCGCCGACGAACCTCACCCTCCATCAGGCGATCGACATCGACGTGCCGATCGGCTGCGGCGACGCGCCCGTCTTCCCGGGGGACGTCATCGTCGGCGACGGCGACGGCGTCGCGGTGATCCCGGCCCACCTCGCCGACGCGGTCGCCGACGAGGCCGTCGAGATGACCGCCTACGAGGACTTCGTGGCCGAGGAGGTTCGCAAGGGCCGCACAATCCTCGGCCTCTACCCTGCCACCGACGAACAGAGTCTCGCCGACTTCGCTGCGTGGCGGCAGCGGACCGGCCGCTGAGTGTGCCGGTCCGGCCCGCTCCGGCCTGGCACGCAATCGGCAGCGGGCCTGGACTCGTCGGTTTCGGCAGGGAGGTGGTCATGGCGGCGGGTCTACGCGCGGGAGCGGTCGTGCCCGACATCGAGCGGCGCACCGTCGCCAGAGTGTCGCGGCGTCTGCTGCCGCTGATCGTGCTGATCTACTTCGTGGCCTATATGGACCGGACGAATGTGGGCTTCGCCGCCTTCGGCCTGAACCGGGAATTCGGGTTCTCCGCGACGCTCTACGGCTGGGCCGCTGGCATCTTCTTCCTCGGCTACGTCATCTTCGAGGTGCCGAGCAACGTCCTGCTGGAGCGCGCCGGGGCGCGGCTCTGGATCGCCCGCATCATGGTCACCTGGGGGCTGGTCGCGGGCAGCATGGCCCTCATCACCGGCCCGGCGAGCTTTCTGGCCCTGCGCTTCCTGCTGGGCGTGGCCGAAGCCGGCTTCTTCCCCGGCGTGATCCTCTATTTCACCTACTGGTTCCCGAAGCGGTACCGAGCCCGTGTGGTCGCCGCCCTGTTCCTTGCGGTGCCGGGCTCGAACGCCCTCACGGCCGTGATCTCGGGGGCGCTGCTCCAGCTCGACGGCACCCTGGGCCTGCACGGCTGGCAATGGCTGTTCCTCCTGGAGGCGGTGCCCTCGATCCTGCTGGCCCTGGCGGTCCTCGCTCTGATGACGGATCGGCCCGAGCAGGCGGCGTGGCTCACCGCCGAGGAGCGGCGGTGGCTGGAGGAAGAACTGGCAACGGAGCGCGCAGGGACGATCCGGACCCACGGGCACTTCACCCTGCGGACGGTCCTCACCGACCGGCGGATTCTTGCCCTCGGGGCGATCTACTTCTGCATCGGCACCGCCACCTACGGCATCACCTTCTTCATGCCGCCGATCCTGAAGAGCCTGCATCTCACCGATTGGCAGACGGGCGTCGCCACGGCGGTGCCCTACATCGTCGGGACCCTGGGCATGATCGCGTGGAGCTGGTCGTCGGACCGGCGCAACGAGCGGCGCTGGCACTTCGCGATCGCCGCGCTGGTCGCCGCTCTCGGCCTCATCGTGTCCGGTCCCATGCTCGGGAGCCTCTGGGCGCTGACCGCGATGTCGGTGGCCACGATCGGGCTCTACGGCAGCAAGCCGGCCTTCTGGGCGATGCCGGGCGAGTTCCTGGCCGGGCCGGCGGCCGCCGGGGGGATCGCCCTGATCAACGCGATCGGTAATCTCGGCGGCTTCGTCGGCCCCTACGTCCTGGGCTGGCTCAAGGATGACACCGGCACCTACGAGGCGGGACTCTACTTCCTGGCCGCCTGCGCGCTGGCCTCCGCGGCGATCACGGTCGTCTCGGTCCGGTCGGGGGGCGCGGCGGCCGATCCGCGGAACGGCGCCGGCCGCGCAGCCCGTCCCGCCGGACCGAACCCATGAAACCGGAGGCAGGGCGATGACCGCGCGCAAGAAAGACCTGGGCGACCTGCGCAGCCAGCGCTGGTTCGGCGCCACGGACCTGCGCAGCTTCGGCCACCGCTCGCGCATGCTCCAGATGGGCTACGAGCGGGCCGATTTCACCGGCAAGCCGATCGTCGGCATCATCAACACCTGGAGCGACATCAACCCCTGCCACCAGCATTTCCGCGAGCGCGTGGAGCACGTGAAGCGCGGCGTCTGGCAGGCGGGGGGCTTCCCGATCGAGCTGCCCGCGCTCTCGCTGTCCGAGAACTTCGTCAAGCCGACCACGATGCTCTACCGCAACCTCCTCGCCATGGAGGTGGAGGAGCTGCTGCGCCAGCATCCGGTCGACGGCGCGGTGCTGATGGGCGGCTGCGACAAGACCACGCCCGGCACTGTGATGGGGGGCATCTCCATGAACCTGCCGATGGTGTTCCTGCCGGCCGGCCCGATGATGCGCGGCCATTTCGGCGGCACGATCCTCGGCTCCGGCTCGGATGTCTGGAAGTACTGGGCCGAGAAGGAGGCCGGGAACATCACCGCGCAGGAATGGAACGCCATGGAGGCGGGCATCGCCCGCTCCGCCGGCACCTGCATGACGATGGGCACGGCCTCGACCATGACGGCGATCACCGAGGCCCTGGGGCTGTCCCTGCCCGGCTCGGCCTCGATCCCGGCGGCCGACGCCGACCATCCCCGCATGGCCTCCGCCTGCGGCCGGCGCATCGTGGAGATGATCTGGGAGGACCTGAAGCCCTCCGACATCCTCGACCGCCGGTCGATTGACAACGCACTGGTCGTTCACAACGCGCTGGCCGGCTCCACCAACGCGATGATCCACCTCGTGGCCATGGCCGGGCGCGCGGGAATCCCGATCAAGCTTACCGAGTTCGACGCATTCGCCCAGAAGGTGCCGGTGATCGCCAACCTCCGGCCCTCGGGTGAGTGGCTGATGGAGGATTTCCACATCGCGGGCGGCATCCGCGCCCTGATGGCGCGCCTGTCCCCACTCCTCCACCTCGACGCCCGCTCGGTCACCGGCAACACGGTCGGCGACGGGCTCGCCGGTGCGAAGGTCTTCAACGACGACGTGATCCGCCCGCTCGACCGGCCGATCGTCGCCATGGGCGGCACCGCGATCCTCTACGGCAACCTCGCCCCCGACGGCTGCGTGATCAAGCCGCCGGCCGCCGACCCGCGTCTGCTGCAGCATACCGGTCCCGCGCTGGTCTTCGACAGCTACGACGCGATGAGCGCGGCGGTGAACGACCTCGCCCTCGACGTCACCCCCGACCATGTGATGATCTTGCGCAATGCCGGCCCAATCGGCGGTCCCGGCATGCCGGAATGGGGGATGCTGCCGATCCCCAAGGTCCTGCTCCGGCAGGGCGTGCGGGACATGGTCCGCATCTCGGACGCGCGGATGAGCGGGACGAGCTACGGCGCCTGCATCCTGCACGTGGCGCCGGAATCGGCGGCCGGCGGTCCCCTCGCCGCCGTTCGCACCGGCGACCGCATCACGGTCGACGTGCCCGCGCGCCGGATCCACCTGCACCTCGACGACGCAGAGATCGCCGCGCGGGTGAAGGCGTTCGTGCCGCCCGACCGGGCCTATCCGCGGGGCTACAACCGCCTGTTCGCCCAGCACGTGAGGCAGGCGCACGAGGGCTGCGACTTCGACTTTCTGGAAGGTTCGGGCGGGATCCCGGAACCCGAGATCCACTGACCGGCCCGAGCCGTCGGTAACGGGCGGCGGGCCACACCACAGGGAGGTAACATGGTGACGATCGCACGCAGGAGCCTGCTCGCCGGAGCCGCCCTGCTCGGCGCGACGCGGGCGGCCGGGGCCGGCTGGGAACCGTCGCAGCGGGTGCCGGACCCCGCCGTCGAGATCCTGGATCCCACCTTCGCCAAGTACCGCCTCGCCTCGGCGACGGTGGAGCGGGTCGCGACCGGGTTCCGCTGGGCCGAGGGGCCGGTCTGGTTCGGCGACATGGGATCGCTGCTGTTCAGCGACGTGGTCAACGACCGCATCATGAAGTGGGAGGAGGCCTCCGGCGCGCTCTCAGTGTTCCGCAAGCCGTCGAACTACGCCAACGGCAACACCCGCGACCGGCAGGGCCGGCTGATCACCTGTCAGCACAGGACCCGCAGCGTGACCCGGACCGAGCACGACGGCACCATCACCACGCTGCTGGACCGGTTCGACGGCAAGCCGCTGAATTCACCCAACGACGTGGTCTGCCATTCCGATGGCGCGGTCTGGTTCACCGATCCGGCCTTCGGGCCGAACCCGCACGAATCGATGGCCGCGCCGGAGCTGCCCGGCAACGTCTACCGGATCGATCCGAAGACGGGACAGGCCAGCGTCGTGGTCGAGGGCGTGGCGGGTCCGAACGGGCTGTGCTTCTCGCCGGATGAGTCCAAGCTCTACGTCATCGAGGCGCGGGCGAAGCCCAACCGCCTGATCCGCGTCTACGACGTGGTCGAGAACGGCACCAAGACTGCCAACGGGCGGGTGTTCTACGATGCCGGCACCGGCACGCCGGACGGGTTCCGTGCCGATGTCGACGGCAATCTCTGGTGCGGCTGGGGGATGAGCGAGGCCGAGGACGGGGTCATCGTGCTTTCCCCGCAGGCCAAGCTGATCGGGCGGATCCGCCTGCCGGAGCGCTGCGCCAACCTGTGCTTCGGCGGCCTCAACCGCAACCTGCTGCTGATGACGTCCACGCACTCGGTCTATGCGCTGTACGTGAACACTCGGGGTGCCGGGACCTGCTGAGGCTGGACGGGCGGTTCGGGCCGCCGCGCCGTCCTTGCGAGCGGAGCGAAGCAATCCAGGTAGCGCCACGCTGACTGATGTCGCGCTGCCGTGGGTCGCTTCGCTGCGCTCGCGATGACGGTGGTGCCTCGCCCCTACTCCGCCGCCTGCGCGAGATACCGCGCCGGGTCGTAGTTCAGGATCGGTCCGAGCCAGCGCTCGACCTCGCGGACATCCATCCCCTTGCGGGCGGCGTAATCCTCGACCTGATCGCGCTCCACCTTGGCGACGCCGAAATAGTGCGCCTCCGGATGGGCGATGTAGAGCCCCGATACCGAGGAGCCCGGCCACATGGCGTAGGACTCGGTGAGCTTCACGCCGATCCGGCCCTCGGCCTTCAGCAACTCGAACAGGGTGGTCTTCTCGGTGTGGTCGGGCTGTGCGGGATAGCCCGGGGCCGGACGGATGCCGTCGTACTTCTCCAGCATCAGCTCCTCGGGGGCGTAGGCCTCCTCGGTGGCGTAGCCCCAGAACTCCTTGCGCACCCGCTCGTGCATGCGCTCGGCGAAAGCCTCGGCGATGCGGTCGGCGAGCGCCTTCACGAGGATCGCCCGGTAATCGTCGTTCGCCCGCTCGAAGCGCTCGGCGATGCGCACCTCCTCAAGGCCGGCCGTAACCACGAAGCCGCCGACATAATCGGCGATCCCGGTCCCGGCCGGGGCCACGAAGTCCGACAGGCAGGTGTTCGACCGCCCGTCGCGCTTCGAGAGCTGCTGGCGCAGGCCGTGGAAGGTGGCGAGCCGCTCCTGCCGGCTCTCGCCGGTGTAGAGCGCGATGTCGTCGCCGACGCTGTTGGCCGGCCAGAATCCGATCACCGCCTTCGGGTTGAACCAGCGCTCCGCCACGATCTGCTTGAGCATCTCCTGCGCGTCCTCGTAGAGGGCACGGGCGGCCGGACCCTGCTCGGGATCGTCCAGGAGCGCCGGGAAGCGACCCTTGAACTCGTAGGTCTGCAGGAACGGCGTCCAGTCGATGTAGGGCACGAGGTCGGCGACCTCGTAGGAGCCGTAGACCCGGGTGCCGGTGAACGTCGGCTTGGCCGGCTTGTAGCCCGACCAGTCGACCCTGAAGGCGTTGGTCCGCGCCTTGGCGAGCGGCAGCCGCTGCTTGTCGACCTCCGCGCGCCTGTGGGCGTCGGCGACCTTGGCGTACTCGGCCCTGACCTTCTCGATCGTGGCGCCGCGGGTCTCCTTGGAGATCAGACTCGACACCACGCCGACCGCGCGGCTCGCGTCGGTGACGTAGACCGCCTGCCCCTTGGCGTAGGCCGGGTGGATCTTCACCGCCGTGTGGACGCGGCTCGTGGTGGCCCCGCCAATCAGCAGCGGCACGTCCAGACCCTCGCGCTCCATCTCGCCGGCCACGTGGACCATCTCGTCGAGCGACGGCGTGATCAGGCCCGACAGGCCGACGATGTCGACCTTCTCGCGCTTGGCGGTGTCCAGGATCTTGGCGGCCGGCACCATCACGCCGAGATCGATGATCTCGTAGTTGTTGCAGGCCAGCACGACGCCGACGATGTTCTTGCCGATGTCGTGGACGTCGCCCTTCACGGTCGCCATCAGCACCTTGCCGGCGGCCTGCCGCTTGCCGTCGCCGCCATTGGCGAGCTTCTCGGCCTCCATGTAGGGTTCGAGATAGGCGACCGCCTGCTTCATCACCCGGGCGGACTTCACCACCTGCGGCAGGAACATCTTGCCTGCCCCGAACAGGTCGCCGACCACGTTCATGCCCGACATCAGCGGACCCTCGATGACGTGGAGCGGGCGCTCGACGCCCTGGCGCGCCTCCTCGGTGTCGGCCACGATGTACTCGGTGATGCCGTTGACCAGGGCGTGCTCGATGCGCTTGGCCACCGGGGCCTCGCGCCAGGTCAGGTCGGCGGTCTTGGCCTGCGCCGAGGCGCCGGTCTTGAACCGCTCGGCGGACTCCAGCAGGCGCTCGGTGGAATCGTCGCGGCGGTTGAGGACCACGTCCTCGCAGAGCTCGCGCAGCTCCGCCGGGATTTCGTCGTAGACGGCGAGCTGGCCGGCATTGACGATGCCCATGTCCATGCCCGCCTGGATGCAGTGGAACAGGAACACCGCGTGCATCGCCTCGCGCACCGGCTCGTTGCCGCGGAACGCGAAGCTCAGGTTGGAGACGCCGCCCGAGATGTGGGCATGCGGCAGGGTCTCGCGGATCGTGCGGGTCGCCTCGATGAACGCGACGCCATACGGATTGTGATCTTCGATACCCGTGGCAACGGCAAAAATATTCGGATCGAAGATGATGTCCTCGGGCGGGAAGCCGACCTGCTCGGTCAGGATCCTGTAGGCCTTGGTGCAGATCTCGACCTTGCGCTCGTAGCTGTCCGCCTGCCCCTGCTCGTCGAAGGCCATCACCACCACGGCGGCCCCGTAGGAGCGGCAGACGCGTGCCGCTTCGATGAACTTCTCCTCGCCCTCCTTCATCGAGATCGAATTGACGATCGGCTTGCCCTGGATGCACTTCAGGCCCGCCTCGATCACCTCGAACTTCGAGGAATCGACCATCACGGGCACCCGGGCGATGTCGGGCTCGGCGGCGACGAGGTTCAGGAACTCGACCATCGCCTTCTGCGAATCGAGCAGGCCCTCGTCCATGTTGACGTCGATCACCTGGGCGCCGGCCGCCACCTGGTCGCGGGCGACGTCCAGCGCCGCCGCGTAATCCCCGTTGGTGATGAGCTTGCGGAACTTGGCCGAGCCGGTGACGTTCGTGCGCTCGCCGACGTTCACGAAGGGGATCTCCTTCGTGAGCACGAAGGGCTCCAGGCCGGAGAGCCGCATCAGGCGCGGCACCTCGGGGATCGGCCGCGGCGCCTTGCCGGCCACCGCTTCCGCGATGGCGCGGATGTGGTCCGGCGTGGTGCCGCAGCAGCCGCCGACCATGTTGACGAGGCCGGATTCGGCGAACTCGCCGACCAGCTTGCCCATCGCCTCCGGGCTCTCGTCGTAGAGGCCGAACTCGTTGGGCAGGCCGGCATTCGGGTAGGCGCAGACCAGCGTGTCGCAGATCCGCGACAGCTCGGCGATGTGGCCGCGCATCTCGCGGGCGCCCAGCGCGCAGTTCAGCCCGAAGGTCAGCGGATCGGCGTGGCGCAGGGAGTGCCAGAAGGCGGCCGGGGTCTGGCCCGACAGGGTGCGGCCCGAGAGATCCGTGATGGTGCCGGAGATCTGGATCGGCAGGCGGATACCGGTCTCGTCGAAGACCTGCCAGGCCGCCGCCGCCGCGGCCTTGGCGTTCAGCGTGTCGAAGATCGTCTCGATCAGGATCAGCTCGGCGCCGCCGTCGATCAGGCCGCGGACCTGCTCGACATAGGCCTGCTTGACCTGATCGAAGCTGACGGCCCGGAAGCCCGGGTTGTTCACGTCCGGCGAGATCGACAGGGTCCGGTTCGTCGGGCCGATGGCGCCGGCCACGAAGCGGCGGCGGCCGTCCTTCGCTTCGGCGAGCTTGGCGGCCTCGCGGGCGAGCCGCGCGCCCTCGGCGTTCAGCTCGTGGACGATCGACTCCATGCCGTAATCGGCCTGGGCGATGGTGGTGCCCGAGAAGGTGTTGGTCTCGCAGACGTCGGCGCCGGCCAGGAAGTAGTCGAGGTGGATCTGCCGGATCGCGTCGGGCTGGGTCAGGATCAGGAGGTCGTTGTTGCCCTTCTGGTCGTGGCCGTGGTCCTTGAATCGGTCGCCTCGGAAGTCCTCTTCCGAGTACTGGAGCCGCTGGATCACGGTGCCCATCGCCCCATCGAGGACGAGGATCTTTTCCGCCGCGCGCTGGCGCAGGGCCTTTGCGATCTCGGTGCCGTCGACGGGGGCAAAATCGGTCATCGTGCGTCCTGTCAGATCACCTCGATCCGAGGTGCCGGAGCGAAGCGGAGGCCTCGAAGGAGCCCTCCAGATGTCGTGGCGGTCACTGGAACCGTTTTTCGAGGTCGCTCGCGCGGCACCTCGGGAGGGTAAAAAACTTCGTTACATCAGACGCTTCCGTGCCATGGGCGCGGAAACGTCCCCGTCTTTGCGAGCGGAGCGAAGCAATCCAGCAGCGCCACGCTTACGGATGTCGCGCTGCCCTGGGTCGCTTCGCTGCGCTCGCGATGACGGACCGGGGGCGTCAAGCGCGGTCTCGAAAATTAAGCCGCCGCCTTCGCGGCCGCCAGCTTCGGCGCCTGCGCACGCAGGCCGAGCAGGTGGCAGATCGCATAGACCAGATCCGACCGGTTCATCGAGTAGAAGTGGAAGTCGTTGACGCCCTCGTCCACGAGGTCCAGCACCTGCTCGGCCGCCACAGCGCCGGCGACGAGGCGGCGGGTCTCGACGTCGTCCTCCAACCCCTCGAACCGGGCGGCCAGCCAGTAGGGCACTGAGGCGCCGGTGCGGCGGGCGAAGTTCGCCGCCTGCTTGAAGTTCTGCACCGGCAGGATGCCCGGGATGATCGGGATCGTGATCCCGGCGGCCCGGACCTTCTCCAGGTAGCGCAGGTAGATCTCGTTCTCGAAGAAGAACTGGGTGATCGCCTGGTCGGCCCCGGCATCGACCTTGGCCTTCAGGGCGTCGATGTCGGCGTCGAGCGAGGCCGCCTCGGGGTGCTTCTCGGGATAGGCCGAGACCGAGACCTTGAAGTCGCCGATCCGCTTGATCCCCGCCACCAGCTCGGCCGTCGAGGCGTAGCCCTCCGGATGCGGCCGGTAGGCGTGGCCGACGCCCTCGGCCGGGTCGCCCCGGAGCGCCACGATATGGCGCACGCCCGCATCCCAGTAGGACTGGACCACCGCGTCGATCTCCTCGCGGGAGGCGTCCACGCAGGTGAGGTGCGCGGCGGGCTTGAGGCCGGTCTCGCGGACCATCCGGGCCACCGTGTTGTGGGTGCGTTCCCGGGTCGAGCCGCCGGCCCCGTAGGTCACCGAGACGAAGCTCGGCTGCAGCGGCGCGAGGCGCTCGATGGAGTTCCAGAGGATCTTTTCCATCTCGTCGGTCTTCGGCGGGAAGAACTCGATCGAGACGCGGATCGGGTGGTAGCCGTCGCGGCTGGCGCGGTGGGTGGAGCGGCGCATCGGGGTCTCGTCCTCTATGTCGGTCGGTTCAGACGATGGGATCTCTCAGGCGACGGCGCGCTGAGGCTGTTCAGTGCTGTCGTCGGCGAGCCCGTCCTCAGCGAGCCCGTCCTGGGCCAGCCAGAGCGTCACGGTGAGCTGGCCCGATTCACGGGGCGCCAGATCGCGGGTGGCGACCGTGGCGAGCCCCGCCTCGGCGAGCCAGCCGGAGACCTGCTCGGCCGAGAAGCCGAGGCGCCGGTGGGCTTGGCCGGTACGGAGGAATTCCAGCGCGTGCGGCGCGAAATCCACCACCAGCAGACGGCCGCCCGGCGTCACGAGGCGCGCGGCGCCGCGGAGCGCCCGGGCCGGGTCGTCGAGATAATGCAGCACCTGATGGACCACCACGAGGTCGAAGCTCGCCCGGGCGAAGGGCGGCGCGTGGATGTCGCCCTGCCGGAGGTCGACCCGCGACAGGCCCTGGCGCTCCAGGTTGGCCCGCGCGACGGACAGCATCGCGTGGCTCGAATCGAGCCCGGTGGCGCGGCTGGCCCGGGGGGCCAGCAGGCCGAGCATGCGGCCCGTACCGGTGCCCAGATCGATCAGGCTGCCGATCGGGCGGTCGCCCAGGGCGTCGAGCACCGCGGCCTCCACGATCGCCTCGGGCACGTGCAGCGAGCGCAGCTCGTCCCATTTGGGTGCGAGGCGTGCGAAGAAGGTCCCGGCCGCCTCGGCGCGCTGCGCCCGGACGGCGTCGAGCCGCGCGCGGTCCTCCGACAGCGGCGGCGCGGTCCGGTCGAGGCCGGACAGCAGTGGATCTGCCAGGCCGGCGCGGGCATCGGACAGCCGGAAGAAGGCCCAGGCGCCCTCGCGGTGGCGTTCCACCAGCCCGGCCTCCACCAGCAGCTTGAGGTGACGCGAGATCCGGGGCTGCGACTGACCGAGGATGTCGGTGAGATCCGAGACCGAAAGCTCGCCTTCGACGAGCAGCGCCAGGATCCGCAGGCGCGTCTCCTCGGCGGCCGCGCGCAGGACGCCCAGCGCGTCCGGAAAGGGGATCGATCCCGCCTCTTGCCTGCGTTCGATAGACATAAAGATATGTTTATGTGCGTTTCGCGACGGGCGCAAGCATGATCTTGAGCCGCGTCTGCCGGGCGGATGAGACGGAAGCGCGGCAACCGCGTTGATGATAGGGCCGCCGCGGACGCGCCCCGGGAGGCGTGCATGTCCGAGAGCCCGTTTCCGCAGATCACGCTGGTCCGACACGGCGAGACCGCCTGGAGCCGGTCCGGCCAGCATACCGGGCGCAGCGACATTCCTCTGACCCCGGAGGGCGAGACCGCGGCGCGCGCCCTCGCCCCGCGCTTGGCGGCCCGTTCCTACACGCAGGCCTGGTCGAGCCCGTCGAGCCGGGCCTCCACCACCTGCGCGCTGGCGGGTTTCGGAGACCGGCGCGTGATCGATCCGGATCTCGCCGAATGGGATTACGGCGCCTACGAGGGCCGGACCACGAAGGCGATCCTGGCCGAGCGGCCGGATTGGCGCCTGTTCCGCGACGGCTGCCCGGGCGGTGAGACGGCCGAGGCCGTCGGGGTTCGGGCGGACCGGGTCATCGCCCAAGCCCGTACTCGCGATGCCGACCTCATCGTATTCTCCAGTGCGCATGTCCTGCGGGTGCTCGCGGCGCGCTGGATCGGCCTGCCGCCGCAGGGCGGTGCACGCCTCGTCCTCGGCACTGCGAGCGTCTCGGTGCTCGGCTACGAGCACGACCGCACCGAGCCCGTGCTGCGCGCCTGGAACGGATAGGCGCCGACGCTAGCGCAGCCAGTACCCGTCCGGCGCCAGCGCCTCCGGCATCGGCTCGCCGAGGGCGTGGTGGACGATGCGGTCCACGGCGCGGACCATGGCGTCGAGGGGCAGGTCGTTCGGCTCGGTGCCGAACGGCTCCTCGAGTTCGTCGCCAAGGGCGTCGAGGCCGAAGAACGTGTAGGCCACGAGTGCCACCACCACCGGCGTCGTCCAGCCCAGGGAGCCCGTGAGGCCCACCGGCAGGAGCAGGCAGTAGAGCCACGCGGTCCGGTAGACGAGGAGGGTGTAGGCGAAGGGCAGCGGCGTGTTGGCGAGGCGCTCGCAGGCGGTGTGGACGCCCGACAGCGCCTCGATCCGGGCTTCGAGAATGCCGAACTGGATGTCGCTGAGGCGGCCCGCGCGCGTCAGCACGGCCAGGTCGCGGGTGATCGCAGCCAGCACCGAGTCGGTCGGGTTCGGACCGCCCAGGTCCGAATCAGGGCTCCGCCGTGCGACCGCCGCCCCCTCGTCGAGGTCGCGCAGGCGGGCGTGGAGCCCGTGCGCGAAGGCCGACAGGCGTCGCAGTTGCAGGGCCGCGTCCCGCTCCGGCAGCAGGGCCGGGAGGATGCGGGCGAGGTTGCGCACCTCGCCGATCAGGCTGCCCCAGTGCTTCCGGGCCTCCCACCAGCGCTCGTAGCAGGCGTTGTTGCGGAAGCTCAGGAAGATCGAGAGGGCGAGGCCCACCACGGTGAAGGGCGTGACCCCCGCGGAGACCGGAAACAGCGTGGGCCACCGCGACTCCGCCCACACAACCGCGCAGGAGACCCCGACGATCCCGGCGAGCTTCGGCGCCACCCGCGGCAGGATCGAGCCGCGCAGGGTGAACAGCAGGGTCAGCAGGTTGGGCCGGGTGCGGACGATCATCGGGGCTTCGGCGAGGCGATGCCGCCCTCCTGCCCTGCCCCCTTCGGACCCGCAAGCGACGTCTCTATGAGCTTGGCGGTTTGATCGAGCCCGGACTGGCGTGGGACGGGCCTCAGACGGTCTCCGCCTCCCACAGCCACGCCGCCCCGCGCACGCCCGACGCGTCGCCGTGCAGGCTCGCCCGCACGGGGGTGTCGAAGGCGTCCGAGAAGACATGGGGGGCGATCGCCGCCGGAAGGTCCGCGATCAGCTCCGGAATCCGCGACAGGCCGCCGCCGATCACGATCACATCCGGGTCGAGCAGGTTCACCACCTGGGCGGCCGCGCGACCGAGCCGCTCGAGGTGCACGGCCAGCGTCTCCTGCGCCGCCACGCTGCCGCCACGGGCTTCCGCGACGACCGCCTCGGCGGTCAGGCTCCCGCTGTGCCGCCGCGCGTGGTCCGCCGCGAGCCCGGGTCCGGATAGCCAGGTCTCGACGCAGCCCCGGCGGCCGCAATAGCAGGCGGGACCCGGCCGTTCCTCGTCGCGGGGCGCCGGCAGGGGGCCGTGGCCCCATTCGCCCGCGATGCCGTTGCTGCCCGTGAGTGCCCGCCCGTCGATGGCGATGCCGGAGCCGACGCCGGTGCCCAGGATCACCGCCCAGACCACGCGCGCGCCCGCGCCGGCGCCGTCGATCGCCTCCGAGACCGCCAGGCAGTTGGCGTCGTTCTCGATCCGGAGAGGCCGCGCCAGCCGCCCGCCGAGGTCGGCCGCGAACGGTTGGCCGTTGAGCCAGTGCGAGTTGGCGTTCCGCACGAGGCCGGTCGCCGGGGAGAGGCTTCCCGGCATGCCGATGCCGACGCTGCAGGGGGCGCCGGCCTCGGCTTCGAGGCACAGAACCAGGTCGGCCACGGCCTCGAGGGTCGCCCGATAGGCGCCGCGCGGGGCGGGCACCCGGGCCTCGGCCAGGGTCGATCCGTCCCGGCCCAGCACGATCCCGGCGATCTTGGTGCCGCCGAGGTCGATGCCGAGGCGCGGGCGCCCCTCGGCTCCTTCCGTGGGCGATCCCATCACTCGGCGGCGGCGACCTTGCTGTCCGTCCCCATCGGCTGCGGCGCCTCGTCGGCGATGTGGGTGCCGATGGCGAACGGGTGGGCCATCACCTCGTTGAGCTTGGCCACGTCGAGTTCGCCCTCCCACCGGCTGACCACCACGCAGGCGACGCCGTTGCCCACGAGGTTGGTGAGCGCGCGGCACTCGGACATGAACTTGTCGATGCCGAGCACCAGGGTCATGGCGGCCACCGGGACCGGGCTGTTCGGGATCGCCGAGAGCGTCGCCGCCAGGGTGATGAAGCCCGCGCCGGTGACGCCCGAGGCGCCCTTCGAGGTCAGCATCGCCACCAGGATGATCGTCGCGTACTGGGTCACCGACAGGTCCACGCCCACGGCCTGCGCCAGGAACAGCGTGGCCAGGGTCATGTAGATGTTGGTGCCGTCGAGGTTGAACGAATAGCCGGTCGGGACCACGAGGCCGACCACGGAGTCCGACGCGCCGAGCCGGCGCATCTTCGTCATGAGCTGCGGCAGCACCGTCTCTGACGATGAGGTGCCGACCACGATCAGCAGCTCGTCCTTGATGTAGGCGAGGAAGCGCAGGATCGAGAAGCCCGCCACCCGGGCGATCGTCCCGAGCACCACCAGCACGAACAGCGCCGCCGTGACGTAGAAGGTGCCGACCAGCCACGCGAGGTCGTAGACCTTCTGGATGCCGTACTCGCCGATCGTGAACGCCATGGCACCGAAGGCGCCGATGGGGGCGAGCTTCACCACGATGCCGATGATCTTGAAGAAGATCTGGCCGGCCGTGTCGATCACGTGGTTCACCGCGGCGGCGCGCTCGCCCAGTCCCGTCACCACCACGCCGGTGAGG
The DNA here is from genome assembly GCF_054049775.1 of Methylobacterium sp. P5_C11. Lineage (NCBI taxonomy): Bacteria > Pseudomonadati > Pseudomonadota > Alphaproteobacteria > Hyphomicrobiales > Methylobacteriaceae > Methylobacterium > Methylobacterium sp. P5_C11. The sequence continues at coordinate 27,894 of NZ_JBFULS010000056.1, forward strand.
ATCGAGATCAGCAGCACCTGCAGCAGGTCGCCGGTGGCGAAGGGATCGAAGAAGCTCTTCGGGATGATCGCCAGGATGTGGGCGACGGTGGAATCGGAGGCCGCCTTGCTGGCGTAGGTCGCGACCTTGCTGGCGTCGAGCTTCGACGGGTCTGCATTGAACCCGGCGCCCGGCTTGATCACCTCACCGACGATGACGCCGATCAGCAGCGCGAGGGTGGAGACCACCTCGAAGTAGACCAGCGCCTTCAGGCCGACGCGGCCGACCTTCTTGAGGTCGCCGATCGACGCGATGCCGTGCACGATGGTGCAGAAGATGATCGGGGCGATCATCATCTTGATCAGGCCGATGAAGGCGTCGCCGAGCCACTTCATCGACTTGCCGGCGGCCGGGTCGTACCAACCGAGCAGCACACCGAGCGCGATGGCGATCAGGACCTGAATGTAGAGCACCTTGTACCAGGGCTCGCGGGGTGCCGCGGTCGGACCCGTCGCGTGGATTGCCTGTGCCATGTCCATCCCGTGCGACTGCCGCGCACCCTCCCAATGTGCCGGCACGCTAGCGATTATCATCCCGCGCCTCAACGGCCGCCCGGTAATCAGCCGGGAACCAATCGTGACAAAAACCTGTCGATCCCGTCGGCGAAGACTTTTCTCGTCTGACAATTGCGCGCATGCCCGGGAGCGCGGCTGTACCGGCCTTGCGGGCCGGTCTCGCCCGCCCACCGACGACGATCGGTGATCTTCGGAGCGTGACCGTGGCTGGACTCAAGCGGACCGGAACGGCGTTCCTGGGCGCCGTTCTCCTCGGCCTTTCGGTCGGACCGGCCGCCGCCGGTGTCGTCGCGCAGATCGATCAGTCGCGCCAGCGCATGCGCGTCTACGTGGATGGCTATCCCGCCTACGAGTGGCCGGTTTCCACGGCCCGGCGCGGCTACGTCACGCCCAATGGCCGGTTCCGCGTCGGCCTGATGGCGCCGATGTGGCGCTCCCGCAAGTATCACGGCTCACCGATGCCGCACGCGATGTTCTTCCGCGGCGGCTACGCGATCCACGGCACTTTCGCGACGGGCGCCCTGGGGCGCCGGGCGAGCCACGGCTGCATCCGCCTGTCGCCCGGCCACGCCGCCGCCCTGTTCAGCCTCGCCCGGAGCCGCGGCGGGGCGGCGGTGGTGATCCGCGACTGAACGGACGGGCCGGTCCGAAGGAGCCCCGGCACACCCTACGGGGGCACCATAAAGGAACGGGCCGCAGCACGATCCGCACTGCGGCCCGGAGGCGTCCCGGTATCGACGCGCTGGAGCGCGCCGGTCCGGCTCAGGTCTGCTGCTGGGTCCGGCGGGGGCGCACGGTCCACCGCTCGAACATCGAGGCGGGGTCGTCGCCCTTTCCGTCCTTGTGCTCGGCGGCGGGGTCGGGCTGCTGGTGGATCGCCGCGCCGAGGGCCTGAGACAGGCTCTCGATGACGTCGTCGATGCGGGCATCCCCGTGGAGGGCGTCTCCGGTGGCGGGCTGCGCGGCATGCGTCTCGGCGGCGTGCACGGCCGCCTCCGGCACGGGAGCCGCCTCAGGCTCCGGCTCCGGGTCGGGATGCTGCTCCGGGGCCGGTTCCACCGGACGCGGCGATGCCGCGGCGGGTTCCGGGGCGGGCGGCGGCGGGGCCGGGATGACCGAAGCGGCCGCGGCCGGGGCGGCCGGGGCCACGGCCCGACGCATCGCGCCCATCGCACCGTCATCGGATTCCGACGTCCGGCTGCTGCTGCCGTAGCGGCCGAAGCCGAACCGGGGCTCGATCAGGTCGAGCACCGCGTCCAGCGCCGCGTTGCTCAGGGCCACCTCCTCGGCAGCCGGCACGCCCTGGATGGCGAGGGCCTGACGCTCGAAGGCCGGCTCGTTGCTGACCTCACGACCGAACCAGCTCGGCGCATGGAATCCGGCCGCATCGCCGTCGTGGTCGAAGGCGACGCTGATCAGGTCCAGGCTGCCGGGCGTGACGTAGCGGTCGATGGCGATCTCACGGCCGCCGGCGTTCAGGGTGGTGCGGTCGTAGGCGGCCTTGCCGGGACAGACGTCGAGCAGCGCGTCGCCATGGGCGCGCGGAACCTCGGTGCGCTCCTCCACGGGGATGCCGTCCGCCCCCTTGTTCACCAGCACCAGCTGGCAGTTCTGGCCGTCCACGCGCACGTAGGAGGCGCGGCCATTCTGAGGGGCGAAGTGACCCTCGGTGATCCGGGCGCCACCCCGTTCCTTGCGGATCAGACGGACCAGCGACGGTGCGACCAGAAATCGGCGAACGGTGCTCATGTACTTTTACCCCTCCCGCTTGGTCGGCGGCGCGCCGATCCGGCGGACAGCCCCGAGCGCTGCCGGACTGGACGGAAGGGAGCAAGTGGAACCGCCGCGCATGCCGTATAAGCTGGACTGCAACGCCGTATTCGCCAGAGCCTGACCGCTTCCGTCGCCATTCACCGGACAGCGACAACCTGAGACTATAGAGCGCTAAGCAAAAACGCGACGAAATCAAGACCGGATCGGCTCGACGATCCTGCCGCGGTGCGCTCTGTCCCCGATATCCCGAGTTCCGCGCCGGGTTTCGAGCCCCGATTCGGAACCGCGCGCTCTACTCCGCCGGTTCGAAATCCATCGCGGCGCCGTTCATGCAGTAGCGCAAGCCGGTCGGCGCCGGGCCGTCGTCGAAGACGTGGCCGAGATGGCCCTTGCAGCGGGAGCAGTGCACCTCGGTGCGGACCATGAAGTGGCTGCGATCCACCGTGGTCTCGACGGCCCCGTCGATGGGGTCGAAGAAGCTCGGCCAGCCGGTTCCGGACTCGAACTTGGTGCCCTGCTCGAACAGCGGCTGCCCGCAGCCGGCGCAGGTGAAGGTGCCGGCGCGCTTCTCGGCGAGCAGGCAGCTCGTGCCGGCCCGTTCCGTCCCGTGCTCGCGCAGGACCCGATACTGCTCCGGCGTCAGGCTCGCGCGCCACTCGGCGTCGCTGCGAGCCTCGGGGCTGGTGGTCGGCGTATCGGCCATGACGATCTCCCTTTTCGCCACGCTATATAGGGATCGCGCAGCACTTCCGGCAGCCCCGGAGCCGGGTTCGCCCCGTGCCTGAACCGAATGCGGCGGTCAGGCGGCGGCGCCGACAGTGTCGGCCATCCGCGCCCGGCGGGCGCCCAGCGGCACGGGCGCCCCCGTGGTGGTGTCGCGGGCGGTCTGGTGCTCCAGCTCGGCATTGATCTCGCCCCCCAGCAGGACGATCGTGGACGAGATCCAGATCCAGGTCATGAAGCCGACCACCGCGCCCAGCGAGCCGTAGGTCTCGTTATAGGTGCCGAAACTGGCGACGTACCAGGAGAACAGGAGGGAGGCGACGAGCCAGAGCAGGCCGGCGACGACGCTGCCGACCCCGACCCAGCGCCAGCGGGCGTGCTCCCGGCTCGGACCGAAGCGATAGAGCACCGAGAGGCCGCCGAGCAGGACGATCAGGATCGCCGGCCAACGCAGGGTCGCGAGCAGCCACGCGGTGGAGCCGAGGCCCAGGAAGTTCAGGGCCACCGGCACGACCACGATCACGTTGAGGGCGATGATGATGAACAGCAGGGCGCCCACCGTGAAGGTGAGCGACCGGAGGTTGAGCCAGAAGAAGTTGCGCTTCTCCTCCTCCTCGTAGACGACGTTCAGCGCATCGAACATCGCTTTCATGGCCGCGTTGGCGCTCCAGATCGACAGGAGCAGGCTCGAGAAGAACGTGATGCTGAGGGAGCCGCTGCCCTTGGCGGCGATGCGCTTGACCTGATCGCCGATGAGCTCGACCGCCCCGGAGGGCAGCACCGCGTGCAGCTGGGCGAGGTGGTCGTTGATCACGGTCACGTCGGCGAACAGCCCGTAGCAGGTGACCAGCGCGGCGATGGCGGGGAACAGCGACAGCAGGGTGTAGAAGGTCACGCCGGCGGCGACCGCCAGAACCCGGTCCTTGTTGAATTCCAGGTACACCCGGACCGCGATGTCCTTCCAGCCGGACCGCGTCATCTCGGCGGGGCTGTCGGCGCCGCGGCCCCGCTCCGGCTGGGTCGCGGCGGTGAGCAGCGCGGCGCGACCCGAGATCGACCGCGCCCCCGCCGCCACGCCCTTCCGCAATCCCCGCTCGTCGTCGCGGGGCCGTTCGGGCTCGCTCGGCGGCGGTTCGGCGGGAACCGTCGCCGCGCTGCCCCGCCGGCCCGGCGCCGCGGCGAGGGCGACCAGCGCCGAGCCGAGCATCAGGATCCACAGGATCGAGCCGGTCTCGGAGTGTCCGGTCGAACGCGGCGGTGACGGGGGCATGTGTCCGGGGGCCAGTGCGCGGAACTGCCGCGCTCGGGACTCCCAACGTCGTCGTGCGGCGGCCGTTCCGCGCGTTCGACGGGGACACCTCGGTCGCCCGCGCGTTGTGCCCGTTATGCGCGATCAGCCCCGCCTTGGATTCTGCTGCAAATTTGTCTTGGACGAGCCTCCCGGCACCCACGCGACCCTCAAGGCCGAGCGGGAGGCCACCCTGCACATGAACCTCACCAGCGTGACCATGGCGCATCTCGCCAAGCTGGATCCTGCGGCCCGGCGGACCAAGCTCGCCGGCCTCGTCGCCCACAATCTCGACGCCCTCGCCCGCCAGATCGCCTGGGTCGGGGGCCGGCCGCCGATCGAGCGCCTGCTGCGCATGGCCAGCAACGTCCTGCCGGGCTACACCCACCCGATCGCGCAGGCCCTCTACGTCGAGCCGGAGATGGCGGCGCTCGTGGAGCGCGGCCTAGCGGAGGCGGGCGCCCTGGCGCGCCGGCTCGGCGTGCGCCTGAGCTTCCATCCCGGCCCGTTCTGCCTGCTGGCGAGCCGGAACCCGGCGGCCATCGCCAACGGCCTGTCGGAGCTCGACTACCACGCCGAGATCTTCGACCGCATGGGGTACGGCGGCGGCTGGCACCCGCACGGCGCCCATATCAACATCCATGTCGGCGCCGGCGACCCTGGGGTCGAGGGCTTTCGCGCCACCCTCCCCCGCGCGAGCCGGATCGCGCGCGACCTCGTCACGGTGGAGAACGACGAGAACGTCTTCGGCCTCGACGCGGTGCTGCGTCTCGCCGACGTGGTGCCGGTGGTGCTCGACCTCCATCACCATTGGGTCCAGAGCGGCGGCGAATACCTCGAGCCGGACGATCCCCGGATCGCCCGGGTGACGGAGTCCTGGCGCGGCGTGCGGCCGGTGGCCCATATCAGCGTGTCGCGGGAGGCGGTCGCGTCCGATCGCGATCCGGATGCCCTGCCGGACTACCCGGCCCTGCGCGCCGCCGGCCATGCGGTCCGGGACCTCGCGGCCCATTCCGACATGATGTGGAACCGGGCGGTGAACGACCTCGTCGCCCGCCATCTCGTCTGGGCGGATTTCGAGATCGAGGCCAAGGCGAAGAACCGTGCCTCCATGCAGATCGCCCGCCATATCTTGGCGCGGGAGCGGGTCGGCCCGATCGCGGCCGCGTGACCGGACGGTCTCGACGCCCTGCCCGGAGGGCGATAGGCATCGCGCCATGAAGACCGCCGATTGCGACATCCTCATCGTCCCGGGGCTCGGGGGCTCCGAGGAGGACCATTGGCAGGCCCGCTGGGCCGGCCGCCTCGCCACCGCGCGCGTGGTGGAGCAGGACGAGTGGCACGCCCCGACCCCGGAGGCGTGGTGCGGGCGCATCGCCGAGGCGGTCGCGGCGGCGACGCGGCCGGTGATCCTGATCGCCCACAGCCTCGGGGTCGTGGCCTGCGTCGAGGCGGCGCCGCGCTTCCCGGCGGGCGTCGTGCGCGGCGCCCTGCTGGTGGCCCTCCCGGATGTCGAGGAGGCGCCGGACCTGCCGGATTCGGTTCGGGCCTTCGCGCCGATGCCGCGGGATCCCCTGCCCTTCCCGTCGCTGCTGGTCGCCAGCCGCACCGATCCGCATTGCCGCTACGAGCGCGCTGACGATTTCGCCCACGCCTGGGGCGCGCTGACGGTCGACGCGGGCGAATCCGGCCATATCAACGTGGCGAGCGGGCACGGGCCCTGGCCGGAGGGGCTGATGCGGCTCGCCGGGTTCCTGAAGGGGCTGTGACCGGCGCTCGTTAACGCGCCGTTTACCACCGCAGCCTTCAGTGGGGGCACGGGCGGTTCTTCGTCCCGAAGCCGCCCCTGGAGAGCACCGTGACGCGCAAAGAGCTTCTGGAACGACTCGAAACGGTTCAGACCGCCCTGGGCCCCCGCGCCCAGAGCAACTTCAACAGCTCGCTGTTCAACGACGTGACGCTGCTCAAGCGGATCGAGGCCTTCGAGGCCAAGCTCGGCGAGCCCGAGAAGCCGAAAACCGCCGACTACACCGGCAACATGTTCTCGCGCATCGCCAACCGCCGCGCCGCCGCGGGCGGGAAGTAGGCCGTCGCTATTTCGGCTCGGCCTCGGCCGAGCGCAGCAGTTCGCCGGCGACGTCGGCGAGCCGCGGCGGGGTCTCCCGCACGAACGGCAGCGGCCGGCAGACGTTCAGCGCCGCGAGCCCGAACCGGGCGGTCATCAGCCCGTTGAGCACGCCCTCGCCCAGCTTGGCCGAGACCCGGGCGGCGATGCCGAGCCCCAGAACCTGCTGCATCACACTCTCGCCTACCGCCATCCCGCCGGTGACGGTGAGATGCGCGAGCGCCGCCCGCCCCAGCCGCAGGAAGCCCAGAAAGCCGGGCCGGCCGCCGTAGATGGCGGCGATCCGGCGCAGCAGCCGGACGGCTGCGAACACCACGAAGGCCACGTCGACGATCGCCCGCGGGCTGAGCGCCGTCACCGCCGAGACCTGCTTGGCCGCCGTCGCGATGGCGTTGCGCGCCTGCCGGTCGAGCCCCGCCAGCAGCTCGTGCTCCGCGAGCCCGATCCGGTCGTCCACGTCGAGGATCGCGTCCGCGGCCGCGTCGATCCGGGCGCGGCCCGCCGACAGGGCGTCGCGGTCGGCGTAGAAGCTCGAGAGCGCCTGCACCACCGCCTGCGCGCCGGTGTGGTCGCGGGTGGCGAGGGCGTCCAGCGCCGACTGGCGCAGGCGCTCGATCTTCTTCTCGCGCCGCAGGCCGGCGAGTTCCCGCACCACGATGGCCAGGAGCGCCAGCCCCGCGAGGCCGAGCAGGGCCAGCGCCACCCAGCCGAGCCACGGCGCGGCCTGGAACAGGTCTGCGATCATCCGCTCGACCGACAGGCCGACGCCCAGGGAGACGAGGCCACCCACCGCCGAGAGGAACAGGGCGCCCCAGGGCGAACGCGACCGCGGCGCCACCGGCACGGCGACGCCGTCGGCCGCGTCGACGATCTCGAAGGGGTCCTCCACGATCCGCGCCTGCGGCAGCCGGGCGGCGAGCGGCGTCGTGGTGACGCTCGGCTCCGCTGCCGGCTCAGGGGTGATTCGGAAGGCACGGGGTTTCTGGCCCGGGGTCATGGCTGGGGACTCCGCAGATTCACCGACATCGTCACGCCAGCCTGTCGCCGATCAGGAACTGCATCGCCCGGTCCAGCCGGATCTGCGGCAGGTGCCCGGGCCGGCCGAGCCCGTCGGGCCGCACCAGCGGCGGCCGGAAGCGCGGGAAGCGGAGCGAGCCCGGCTCGACCGCACCCTCAAGCACCGCCTCGGCGCGGGCCGGCAACTCGCCCGGGAAGATGGCGGCCTCGCCGTTGCCGTCGAAGACCTCGTCGCCCACCACCTCGCCGGCCTCCGGGGTGCCGGCCACCGCGCGCAGCGTCTCCGACCCGTCGTGGACGGTGGTCTCCCGGGTGGCGCGCACGGAGGCCAGCGCCACGGTGCCCACGCGGGCGCCCGCGGCTTCCGTCCGCCGCATGGCCCGGGACACGAGCAGCCGCAGCAGGGCGTCGAGCCGGTCGTGGCTCGTCTGGTGGAGATGGTCGGCCTTCGTGGCGGCGAACAGGACCCGGTCGGCCCGGGGTGCGAAAAGCCGGGACAGGACGGTGTTGCGGCCGATGTTGAGGCTCAGCAGCACGGCGTCCAGCGCCTCCTCCAGCTCCGCCAGGGCGGTCGGCCCGGCATCGACTGCCGAGAGCACGTCGACCAGCACGATCTGCCGGTCGACCCGCTGGAAGTGGTCGCGGAAGAAGGGCGTGACGACCTTCGTCTTGTAGGCCTCGAAGCGCCGCTCCATCAGCCCGGCGAGGCTGTTCGGGGCGATCGTCTCGGTCAGGCGATCGAGGGGCGCGAAGGTGAGCGCCGGGGAGCCCGCGAGGTCGCCCGGCATCAGGAACCGTCCCGGAGGCGTCGTGGCGACCGATTCCGGGCCGGCGCGCAGGCCGGCGAGGTAAGCCTTGAAGGCGTCGCTCGCCCGCTCGGCCGCGATCTCGTCGAGGGGGCCGTCGGGATCGAAGCCCTTGAGCGCCTCGAGCCACGGCGCCGCCACGGCCGCGCGACCCGGGCGGCGGGTGCCGCCGATCGTGGAACGGGACCACGCCGTGTAGCTGGTCTCGATCAGGGCGAGGTCGAGGAGCCACTCGCCCGGATAGTCGACCACGTCGAGCATGAGGGTGGCGGGGCCGGTGCGCCAGCCGGCGGCGCGCTCGTAGGCGATCTCCAGGCGGAACTGGCTGATCCGGTCGGTGGAGCGCGGCCAGCGCCGCGCCTCGGTGAGGGTCGCGAAATGCTCCTCGAAGGGAAAGCGCGGCACGTCGTCGTCGGGCTGCGGCACCAGCTTGGCGCGACGCAGGCGGCCCTCCTGGGCGGGCGCGAAGGCCGGCAGGGCGTGGGTCTCCACGAGATGGTGGATCAGTGCCGTGGTGAACACGGTCTTGCCCGAGCGCGCGAGCCCGGTGACCCCGAGCCGGAGCGTCGGCTGGATCAAGAGGTCGTGCGAGGCTTCGGCGAAGGCTTTGACGGCCGAGCCGGCGCGTGCGGCAAGGTCGGTCAGGGGCACGGGCGGGCTCGTGGTGAGGGGGACAGGCCGGGCAGAGGTGGCGCGGGGCGGGCCGAACCGCAAGGCTCGCCGCTAGGGGGGGGTATTGTTTGCCGAAGGCGTGAGCGGTCTCAGACGGGCGATCGCCCCGGCGACGAGGTCCGGTCCGGCCCGGAGCGTGCCGAGTTCCACCGCCGACATCGCCAGCATCACCGGCGCAAGGTGGGGCCGCGGTGCGCCGTCCGGCCCGAACAGGTCGAGGTCGTCACCGGGCTTCAAGCCGACGCTGCCGCTGATGCGGGCGGCATAGGCCTGGATCCGAACCTCGTCGCCCGTGCAGAGCGGTGCCGGCAGCCGCAGGTCGAGGAGCGGCAGCCCCAAGGCGATGGCCGGCAGCAGCGCGGATTCGGCGACTAGCCGGTCGGCGCTCGGGATCCGTCCGGTCGCCGGCCGGTCGAGGAGCGCGGCCGGATCCGCGAGGCCCCGGGCCGGGTGCCCCCGGCTGGACCGTGCCGGCTCGGGCGAGGCGGAGATTCCGGCGGCGATGTCGGGGACGGCCTGGAGCGTCGCCACGCGCGACACGGCGGCCGGGCGGCGGCCCATCCGGGCGAGCGGAGACCAGGGTTGCACCCGCAGGGCCGACCGGCCGCGGGTTGCCCCGCCGGGCCTGTGGGTGGCGAGGAAGCGGGCGCGCAGGGTCCGCCCGAGGCCTCGGGGCGCCAGGGCCGCCGAGACGGCGGGCGTCGCCACCGCCCTCCCCGGCCGCCCGGGCGCGGACGCGACC
>NZ_JBFULS010000057.1:0-37233 GCF_054049775.1 Methylobacterium sp. P5_C11
CCCTTGCACAGGGCGCGCCGGTGCCAAACGTGAACGACTGCACTTTCATCCGTGACCCGACAGCCCTCAGGGACTGCATCGAACTCTACGAAGGGCAACGCCTCGCACCCGGGCCGCGGCCCGCAGCCTTCCAGCCGCCGCCCGCGATCGACAAATCCATGGTGGAGGCCGCGGGCGCGATCCCGGCGGCGACGGCGTCCCGGCGCGGAAAGCGGCGGCGCCTTCGCCAGAGCCGCCGGACGTCGTCGCCCGCCCAGGCAGTCCAGGTCGAGCAGATCGCGCCCCGTCAGTAGACCGCCTGGACCAGGCAGGTCCGGCCCTCGCCGTTCAGAACGGCGCAGAGGGCCTGCTCGGAGCGCGGCTGCTGGACCCGGGCCGCCGGACGCCGGAGCTTGCCCGTGGCGGCGTGCGTTGTCGACGGCACCGGCCTGCCGCGCGCCGCCGTCTCGAACAGGGCGCCCGGTCGCAGGAGCGCATCGACGGGGCCGCCCTCCGCGAAGGCGAGACCATGCGGGGCTAGGAACGACCGCGCCGAGCTGGGCAGGGCGCGGCCGGCCTGCATGGCCCACTCCTCCAGGGGCCGGCCCGTGATCCGGACCACGTAGTCGCGCGTCTCGGCGGGCATGGCCGAACGGCCCTCGAGCCAGCCGCGCACCCGCTGCGGGCCGGCATTGTACGCGGCGGCGGCCAGGCCGAGATTGCCGAAGCGGGCGCGGTGCTCCCGCAGGAGTTCCGCGGATTTCGGGATCGCCTCTCCCGGGTCGAACGGATTCCGCAGGCCCCGTTCCGCGGCGGTCCCGGGCATGAACTGGGCGATCCCCTGCGCGCCGACCGGGCTCACGGCGTAGGGGTTGAGGCCGCTCTCCTGGCGCAGGAGGCGCAGGAAGAAGTCGGGCGGGAGGTCGTTGGCGGCGGCCGCGGAGGCGATCAGCGCGTGCATGCCGCCGTCGGCTTGCGGAAACAGCCGGGACACCGCCTCGATCGGCTGGAACGCGCCACCGCCCAGGACCAGCAGGTCGGCCATCGCCGGTCCGATGTCCGGCCCGGCGGCCGGCTCGACCTGTGGGGGCGGGGCGATCCGCGCGAAGGGCGTCAGACCGACCGGCTCCAAGGCCGCGGGGGCCGGGGCGGGGCTCGACGCCCGCGGTGCGACGATCGGGGTCAGGGCGGCGGACATCAGGAGACAGAAGGCGATCGGCCCGTGCGCGTGCCTGCGTGGAAGTCCGAACCGCAGCGGGTGGGCGACCGGCTCACGCATGACCGTTCAGGATTTGACCACCAGCGGACCCACCGGCACACCCGGCCCCGGGACCTCGAGCGGCGTCGGCTTGTCGCGGGCGAGATACTCGTCGACCAGCCGCGTCCCGAGCACCGGATCCCGGAAGCGCCAGAGCTTCTTGCGGGTCCCCTCGATGATCGTCGCGTAGACCGCGAGATCGATGGCCTCGCGGACGGCCATCTGGGTCGGTTCGTTCCGGGTCACGCCCGCCTCGACCTGCAGCAGCTTGGCGACCGCCACGTAGCGGTAGGCGTTGGCGTTGAGGGCGACCGAGTAGATCGTCTTCGTCACCGTGACGCTGTTCAGCACCTCGCCGCTCTGCACGGAGACGATGCGCATGGCCACTGTCACCTCGTCGCGCCGGTACTTGGTGTCGCCGCCGACCCCCAGGAGGTTGGCGCCGGCGCCCCCCGTGACGGTGTTGGCGTCGTAGCCGATGATGCCGCCCTCGACGATCAGCCCGGCGAACCGGATCGGCGGCAGCGGCTTGGCCTCCCCGCCCTCGAATTCCTGGCGGGTCGCCCGGATGAGCTGCCGCTCCTGCAGCAGGTTGGCGAGGCCGGTGCGCTCGACCACCGAGAACCACTGGCCGCGGCCGGCGCGCCGCAGGGCGTCGACCACGAAGGCGCCACCGCCCTGCGTGACCGCGCGGGAATACTCGGCGATGTTGTCGTTCGGCTTGTTCTGACCGGTGAGGTCCGGAAAATTGTAGATCGCGATGTCGACGCGACGGGTCGGCGGCGGCAGCGTCTCGAGATTGAGGTCGGTGGGCGACGGCGGCGTCACCACGGGGGCCTGGGCCAGGAGTTCGCGGTCCCACGGGGCACAGGCCGCGAGACCCGCGCACAGCACGAGGGCGCCGACCAGACTGTTCAGAAGGCTATGCACGGGCAACGCCGTCTCCGTTCTGGTCCGCGTGCCGGGCCGCCGCATCCGCTCGCGCGGCGCGGGCGGGCAGAGCCGGCCGGCATAAATGATGGGGTATCATCGCTGAGCGCCCGGTCTCAGGGGGCGCCCGAGAGGGGCGTCGTGGCGGTCGAGCCGCTGCCCACGGCCGCCGTCGCCGGCACGACGATAGTCGTGGTCGATTGGCCGTCGAAGATCTGGAGCTGGATGTTGGCCCCCAGACGCTGGAACGTGACCTGCGACCCGCCGAAGCTGTAGCTGCCGCTCTGTTGGGCATTCTCGCCGAAGAGCGCCTGCGTGATCTGATTGGCGAGGGACGAATAGATCTGAGACTGAAGCTGCTGCGCGAAGATTTGACCCGGGCTCTGCGTGCTCGAGGAGCTGATCGCGGATTGGATTTGCTGGAGACGCTGGGCGCGCCGGGACGCATCGTTCTGCGCCGTCGCCTCGGCCTGGAGCCAGGAGCCGTTCAGCGGGCTGCCGCCGAAGGACGGATTGACCGGCTGGTAGACGAGGCTGCCGGCCTGCGTAGGCGCCCCCGTGAGGAGGCCGGCGGCGAGCACCATCGGAGCGGAGATTCGAAACTGGCGCATGCCCTTACTTCCGCGTGACCGTCACGTTGGCGCCATTGCCAACCTGCGTGATGCCGATCGGCAGCGGGTTGTTGCCCGATTGCTGCGCCGTGATCGCGTTGTTGTCGCCGCGAACCGTGATCGCCGCTACAGCGCCGGATGTCTCCTGCTGGGTGCCGACCGCGTTCGAATTCCCGATGACGGATATCGTCGACTGATTGCGGCCGCCCGTTTGCATCTGCGTCACGGTATTCTGCGAACCGACGACACTTTGGATCGCGATGTTCGCGTAACCGGATTGGTCGATGTTCGCGACGTTGCCTGTACCGAGCTGCAGCGCACGCGCCTGATTGGAGGCTGCCGATGCCGAGGGAGGCAGGTAGCCGGGGTTGAGAAGCCCGATGCCGGACTGGGCGCCGAGGATGTAGTCGCTCTCTTGGATCCCGGTGGCCGGTGGGGCGGCCGCGGAGCGCCGCGCATTGACCTGGACCTGCTCGATCGAAACGCGCTCCTGCGCGTTCGCAGAGCCTGCGGCGATCGCGGCGACGAGGCCGAGAAGCAGTAGCCTCCCCCCATTCGCCCGGCTGCGGCACATGCGGCGCATGATCTCCTCCTGTCAGGCCTTTTAGGTCGTAAATCAGTATTGTCGAACGCTGTACAGTCTATGCCGCAGTTTCGTCACCCATATATTGAATCTGTGGTGGATATGCCACACGATCATAGCGCGTAAGTCGCCCCGTTATCCACGTCATTCGATTGTCAAGTGGATATCGGGGAAATCTCCACCCACAAAATGAGTAACAGATTTCATCTAACCAAGCCGAAGACCCTGAGCACGGCCGGAAATGAGAGATCCCCGGCGCCGGTGCGGCCGGCCCCTGCGGTCGTGTCGCGCATCTGCCGCAAGGCGGCCGTTCGGCTTCAGAGCCGGTCCTGGCCGTCCTGGCATTCCGCGGTGGCGTCGCCGGCCGTGACGCGCAGGCGCGCCCTGTAATGGGCGCCGGCCTCGACGCTGAAGGTCGTGTTCCCGACCACGCTGGCTTCCGGCGGCTGGACGGTGAAGGCGCCGCCCTGGTTGATGACCGAGGTGCCGGAGGGTCCGGACTTCTCGATGCGCAGTTGGTAGGTGCCGGGTCCCGGGGTGACGCTGAAGACACGGCCGGAGATCGAGACCATTCCGCCGCTGACCTGCTGGGTCAGCTCGCAGCGCAAGGCTGGGGGATCGTTCGGTGCCGTGACCGGCATGATGAAACCTCGCGTCTGCAGCGACAGGTGAGGGCCGCGCTGGTCGGCGCGGCCCTCTTTGGTGTTAGGCGCTGGAGCCGAAAGCCGGCCGAGCGACTTAGTGCTGACGGACGTTCAGCACGTTGGTGTTGCCAGCCTGAGCATAGACGGCAACGTTGCCATTGGTGTTCTGGGTGACAGAGGCCTGGTTACCCGTGCCGCTCTGGGAGCCGACGATGCCATTGAGGTTGCCGTTCTGGACAAGCTCAGCCACGTTGCCGGTTCCGGACTGCGTGTTGATGATCCCGTTGAGGATGCCAACCTGAGACACGGAAGCCGAGTTGTTGGTCCCGGACTGATAGTTGAGCAGCACGTTGCCAGTGCCGGACTGCAGGGCAGCCGAAGCGGTCGTATTATAGGTGCCGGGCGCGGAACCGGGTCCGGTCAGCGTGTTGGTGACATCGCTCTGCCGCGAGTACGCGTAGTTGCCATTGCCATTCTGCTCGAGCCGGGCGACGGCGCCCGTGCTGCCGCTCCTCTGGAAGAGGTCGGCGCCATTGCCGTTTCCGTTGTGCTGGTACACGCCGATCTTGCCGCCGGTTCCAGCCTGCGTGATGCCGATCGAGTTTTTGTCTCCGGCCGTCTGCCAGGTGAAGGCTTCGTTGTTCATGCCGCTCTGGACGGCCTTCACCGTGTTGTTCTTGCCGCCAAGGGTCAGATCGCCAAGACCGTACGCGTAACCCTGCTGGTAGTAGGCAATGTTTCCGGTGCCCGTCTGAGACGCAGTGATTGAGCTGCCATCCTGGTAGAGCTGAGCAGCGTACAGGTAGTTAAAGCCGGTGTTGGTGGCCGTCTGAGTCAGATCGATCTTGCTGTTGCTCACATAGTTCTGTTCGCCGAGAGCAACGTTCCCACCGCCGGACTGAGCGATCGTGATCGAGCTGTTCTTGGCGGCGTTCTGAGTGGCCGTCGCATCCTGGAAGTTGTTGATCTGCGTGATCGTGATCGTGCCCTTGTCGGTTTCAGCGTTCTGGTAGGCGTCGGACTTGTTGTGGTCACCCGTCTGCGACACGGTCATCGTGCTGTTGCGCGTTCCGTTCCACTGGCGACTGTTGGCGACGTTCTCGGTGCCGAACTGCGTCACGGTGAGGGTGTCGTTGGAGACGCCGTTCGTCTGCGAGGCCTCCGCGGCGCGGTTGCCGGTGCCGCCACCCTGGTTCACGGTGATGGTGCTCTTCGACACGTTGTTTTCCTGCCGAACCAGGGCATAGTTGCGGTCAGTGTTCTGGTTGACAACAATCTGCGAGTTGCTGACGAGGTCCCGCTGCCGGCTGTCAACTTCGTTGTTGTTGCCCACCTGGGTGATGGTCGAGGCGCTCTGAAGGCTCGTGCCCCTCTGATCCAGCGTCACGGTGTTGCCGTTGCCCGTCTGCGTCGCCGTTGCAGTCGTATCCGTGGCGCTCGACTGGGTGGCCACCACCGAGTTCGGGTTTCCACCGCCAGTCTTGCTTTGAGTGACATTGATCCTGCTGTTGGACGACGCCGAATCCTGACCGGTCACAACCCGGTTTCTGTCGCCGTTCTGCTTGATCGTCTGGCCGTTGTCGGAGCCGGACTGCTGCAGGTTGAAGACGTTGTCGCTGCCGATCTGCGTCAGGTCGATGAAGCTGTTCGAGGTCTTGTCGTCCTGCTTGATGAGGTTGGTACCGTTCGAGGCGCCGAACTTGCCCCCAAGCGTGGGGCTCGTTCCGGTCACGCCGTTGTTGCCGCCGTTCTGCTGCAGCTCGACGCGACCCTTAATGCCCTCCTGGGTGACATTGGCGGTGTTGCCCGCGCCGATCTGCTCACCGCCCCCAGACCGGGTGCCGAGCGCGTTGCCCGTGCCGGTCTGGTTGACGGTCAAGACGTTGCCGTCGCCGCCGCCCTGCGTGAAGGGCCGGAAGAGCGAGCCGACCGAGTTGCCGCCGCCGTTGCCAGCCGTCACTTTCTCCACCCCGGAGCCGGTGTCGTTCTGGTTGATGGTGATCGTGTTCGAGTTGCTGGGCTGACTCGTATAGGTCCTGTTGCCGCCCGCCGCGTAGGCGGAAGCCGTGAAAGCGATGGCGGCGACGCCCATCGACAGGCTGATCAGATGCTTATTCATTTAAATATTCCCCTCTCCCTGAGCCAATTCATGGCGAGCGGCGCCGTCGTATCCGGCTGCCAAGTCTCATCCCGGGACATCGGCCTGGGGTGGACCTTAGCCATTGAGTAACTGACTTTGCCGGGCTGTCTAGTGCTTAGGATCCGTGTAAGCAGTTTTCGCAGGCTAATTGCTGCCTTTAATGGCATAAATGACGCAAATTAATCCTAAATAGGTAGAATATGCGCCTCTATTTATCAGGCAACGACTTTTCCACCCGACTGCATGGCAGCGGATGCTCTTCGAATCGCGATCATTTAGTTTGAAAATCAGTCGCTACGGATCGCGAAGCGACACCGATGCGTCATTAATGGTCTGTTAACGGCTTAGCTGGCCGGTGTCTAGCGATTTCAGAGACGATTTGACTGTTTTTGTTAATTCGCAGAGGACAAAGGAAATCACGATGGATCACGAACGGACGTAAAGTCGATCGATCTTGCCTTTTTTAGAATTATCCGGAGATTTAAGACTCCCTTTGTCAGTCTATGTCGGATCGAAGCACATTGGATGCCGCAGTGCGGATCGAGTGTTTCGGCGCACGTTCGGCGAATCTTGAAATCGCTCGACGCCGTGACATGAAACACGCCACTTACTCAGCACGCACAGAACCATGGGGCAGGCTGCGACGGGCGATGCTTCGACGCGGTCCGGCCGATTGGACACCCCCCTCACGCCCGAGACGGAAGGCCGTCCCATACTCCCGCGCCCTACAGGATGAGGGCGCAAACTGCGGATGCGCAGCCTCTTCCCTGCGGGTTATGATCCCGGCCGGCCTCGAAATTCAGTCTGTCTTCAGTGAAAACACAGTCGAGGCGATTTTTTATCGATCCTTGATGTGAAGTGTCATTTTTGACACGCTCTGAATAGGGTCAAAGCGGTATGCTGACGGCCGTCGGAGATTGGCTTCATGGCTGGCGCAGCCTTCAAGGCCGCCCGGGGATGGAGGATCGACAGTGCAGTTCCGCCGCCGAACGGCTGGCTGCTGGGACGGTCGGGCGCCGGATCAGTCGACGCGAACCCGCGCAGGGCGAGAACCGTCCGCGCATGTGATGGAGGAGAGGGCTCGATGAGACGATCCGGCTCATCGCGACTGCAGAAGGTGCTCCTGGCCGCGACCGTCTGGTCCGCCAGCTTCGCGCCGGCACTGGCGCAATCGGCGTCAACGGCGAGCCAACCGGGGTCTGCACCACCTCAGTCGCCTCCGCCGCAGGTTGGCGCTGCCGCGTCGCCGCAGCCGGCCCCCAGCCCGAACCCAGGCTGCGACGCCGCCTGCGTGCGCGCCAACAACGAACTCGCGTCCCAAGCCTGCGCGCCGCGGATCGAGGCGCAGGCCCCGACGGATTTCGAGTGGGTCTCGCGTCCCTTCGCCAAGATCTTCCAGCAGGCCGAGGCGCCTGAGGCCGCCTCCACCGTGGTGCGCTATCGGGGCGATTCGATCCGCTTCCTCAGTCCCGCCAAGGAATGGGTGCGGGTGACCTACGAGTGCGGGTTCGATGCGGCCAGCCACTCGGTCGCGTATGTCCGCGTGCGCCTCGGCCGGCTCGACAAGGCGGACGCGCCCGCGCCGCAGCAGCAGCCGGTCCGGGCCAATGCACCGGCTCCTCAGCCGATGGCGCCCCAGGCGCAGCAGCAGGCCGCCCGCACGGGGGCGCCGGTGCCACGCAAGCTGCTGCCCTCGGAGCCGAGCGAGATCGAGATCCGGCAGGTCAATCCGCGGATCCGGCAGGCGCAGCCATGATCTCGGATCCGTTTCGCCGCGCCCGTGTCGCAGGGGCGATCTGCGCCGCCCTGGCCCTGCTGTTCGGGATCGGCGCGCGGGAGGCCTGCGCGCAACCCAGCCCGCTCTCGGTGAACGACTGCACCCTGCTGCCGGATCCGAGCGCTCTCCGGCGCTGCCTGGACCAAGCCGAGGGCCGCGTGATCGCACCGCTTCCGCCGGTGGCGGGGCCGGCGGCACCCGAGCGTCCCGAACAGTCGGTTCAGGCCGCCCGCGGCACCGCCGCCGCCAAGCCCGGCCCGCCGCCGCAGACCGACTTCCTCGGCAACAGGCTGGCCCCCGCGCCGAGCGCCCGGCCATCCTCGCGGACCGTCATCGATCTGGAGTGACGGGCCGCCGCGGCGATGGCCGCGCGGCGGACGGTCCGTCACCGTGCCCGGAAGGCCGCGTCGAGGGCGTCCGAGACGCTCGCCAGGGCCGCCGCGCGGGCGGCAGGGTCCGAGCCGATATGCGGGTCGCGCTGCACGCAGGGATCGGCATAGGTGAACGGCGTGGCGTTCGCGCCCGTGACGAGCACGCCGTCCGCGGCCTCGTGGATCGCGCAGCCGCGCACGGTCTGCGCGCCCTTGACGGCCACCGGCTGGGGCGGCCCGGCCGGGTTGTCGAAGACGTGCTGCGCCCACGGATAGACGGTCAGGCCGACATCGGCTCCGGCCGCCTTCAGCCGCTCGGCGTAGGCGGCGCAGGTCGCGGCCGGATTGTAGTCGTCGCCGCTGCCGCCGAACATGCGGACCGGCCGCTCGACCAGGGCGGTGTCGTCCCGGAACCGGATCGCGCAGTCCGGATAGACCGGCAGGTAGAGGGCCGGCGTGATCCCGGAGCGGTTCCAGGCCGCGTCGAAGCGCTTGAGGCCCGCATAGAGCGCGGCCTGCCCGCCGCGCGAGAAGCCCATCACGGCGATGCGTGCCGGATCGACCCGCGGATGCTTGGCCAGCACCCCCAACGCCCGGTAGATGTCGAGGATCAGGTTGGTGCGCGCCAGGAGGCTCTGGTCGGTGTTGACGCTGGTCAGGCCGCGGCCGGTGAAGCCGTCGATGGCGAAGGTCGAGAGGCCGCGGGCCGCCAGGGCTCGCTGCCAGAACTCGATGTTGCCGCCCAGGCCCCCGGAGCCATGCATCAGGATCACGGTCGGCAGGCGCTCCGTCCCCGCCTTGGCGATGCGCAGGATCCCGGCGACCGTGACGGGCGTGGCACCCTCGGACGTGCCGGTCAGGAACTGACGGTCGGTCAGAGTCAGGCTCTCGAAGGGGTGCACCTCCACCCGGGCGGCGTAGCTGCCGAGATCGGCGACGCCATCCTGCCCCGGATCGGCGGCCGCCGCGAGCGGGCCGCAGGCCAGGAGACCCACCACCAGCAACAGGATCGATCGCCGCATCGGAACCCTCCACCGAAACGGCCAGCGTAGCAGCGGTCCGGGCGCTCTGTCGCCACGGGAGGGGGCGCAGCCGTTTTCCGCAGGGGCTCGGTGTCAGCCTCGGGGATCGTCGCGGGCTCGGCCCTACGCGGCCGCGCGGCCGGCGAGGTAGGCGCGCCAGCCGCCGAAGGGCGTGATGTCGGCGGCGCCTTCGAGGCCGGCGGCCTCGACCAGGAAGCCCTTCGGCGCGGTGCCGTCGGCCAGCCGCAGGGTCCCGATGCCGAGGGGCGCCGGGATGCCGGCCACGAAGGCCCCGAAGGCGGCGGGCGGGAACGCCCAGACCTCGGTCTCGATCGCGCCCCCCGCGTCCGCGGCCACACGGAGCAGGCCCGGGCGCTGCGGCGGGCCACCGGGCAGGGCGTAGAGGCGATATTCCGGCCCGGTCGGCACCGTGCGCAGGTAGCGGGCGCCGCACGCGGTCAGTTCGCGGTTCAGCGGCAGGCCTGACAGATGGGCGCCGACGACCGCCAGCTCGATCTCGCCGGACGCCGCCCGGGCCGGACCCAATTCCGCCGCCGGCACCGGCATCGGGCTCGCGCCGATCCGGGTGGCGCAGGCCGCATGCAGGCGCGCGCCGAGGGCCGCAAGCAGCCCGTCCGACCCGCGGGGGGCGAGCAGGGTGATCCCGGAGGGAAAGCCGTCGGCCCGCGCCCGCCCCGGAACCGCGAGGGCGCACCAGTCCAGCAGGTTGACGAAGTTCGTGTAGGTCCCGAGTTCGCTGTTCGGCCCGATGGGATCGGCCGCCACGGCCGCCCGGGTCTGCGGGCGCGGATAGGTCGGCACCGCCAGCACGTCGACGCGCTCCCAGACCGCGTCCGCCGTTCGGCGCAGCGCCGCGAGGCTGTAGAGGCCAGCGAAGGCATCCGCGGCACTGTAGCGCCCGGCGGCGGCGATCACCGCCCGGGTCGTCGGGTGCAGGATCCCGGGGCGGGTCTCCATCACCGGGCGGATCGCCGCGTAGCGCTCGGCGACCCATGGTCCGTCGTAGAGGAGCGCCGCGACCGCGAACATCGGGCTCAGGTCCACCGGCGCCGCGGGGCCGGCGAGCGCTGCGAGATCGGCCACCGTCGCCGTGAAGGCCGCTTCCGAGAGCCCGTCGCCGCCGAATCGGAGGCTCCCGGGATCCGGAAGCCCCAGGCGCAGGCCAGGGGGAAGACCGGCGGGGGCGGACGGCACGGGCAGCGCCCGCGACCAGGGATCGGCGCCGTCGAAGCCGACCATGACGCGGAACGCCGCGTCGGCATCGGCGACCGTGCCGGCGAAGACCGAGAGCGTGTCGAGGGTGCGGCAGGCCGGCAGCATGCCCCGGGTGGAGATCGCGCCGAGGGACGGCTTCAGCCCGACGATGTTGTTGAGCGCCGCCGGCACCCGGCCCGAGCCGGCCGTGTCGGTCCCGAGGGCGAAGGACACGATCCCGTGGGCGACCGCCACCGCCGAGCCGCTGCTGGAGCCCCCGGGCACGTAGGCCGGATCGATCGCGTTGCGCGGGGCGGGATAGGGGGTGCGCAGGCCAACGAGCCCGGTGGCGAACTGGTCGAGATTGGTCTTGCCGATCAGGATCGCCCCGGCCGCCAGCAGCCGCGCCACCGCCGGGGCGGTCTCGGCGGGCGTGCAGGCGAAGTCCGGGCAGGCGGCGGTGGTCGGCAGCCCGGCCACGTCGATGTTGTCCTTGACCGCGAAGGGCACGCCCCAGAGCGGCATCGCCGCGGGATCGAAGGGCGGCAGCGCCGCTGCGGCCTCCCGAGCCTCGATCTCCGGCACGAGCGCGAGGAAGATGCCGGGATCGTCGACCGCGGCGAGGCGGCGATAGGCCTCGGCCACGACGGCGCGCGGATCGAGGCCCGCGGCATAGGCCGCGTGCAGGAGCGGGAGGGTGGGAAAGGGAGGCACGGCGGCTCCTCGGGTCGCGGCTCAGGATTCGTCGCCGGTGGCGCGGTACCAGTCGAGGATCTCGGCCCCCTGCATGACGGCCACGTCGCGGCGCGCCAGGATGGCGTCGAGCAGCCGCTCCAACAGGCCGATCCGGTGTGGGACGCCGGTGATGTACGGGTGGATCGCGAAGCCCATCACCTTGGCGCCCCCGAGGGGGCCGGGACCCGCGGCCTCGGCGGCAAGGCGGTCGAGATGGGCGAGCGCCCGCTCGACGAATTCGTCGGCCCGGTGGTGCTGGATGGCGAGCAGCGGGATGTCGTTCAGCTCGACCGAGTAGGGCAGCGCCACGAGCGGTCCGGTGCGCGTCGCCACCCGGCACGGGCGGTCGTCGACCACGAAGTCGCCGACGTATTCGAGGCCGGCCGCGTGCAGGTGGTCGGGAGTGTCGAGGGTCTCGGTGAGGCCGGGTCCGAGCCAACCCCGCGGCGGACGCCCGGTGACGTCGGCGATCGCCGCGACCGTGCGGGCGATCATCGCCGGCTGGTCCGTGATCCGGTGGGTCGGGACCTGCTGATAGCCGTGGGCCATGAACTCCCAGCCGGCCTCGTGTGCGGCCTGGGCGATGCGGGGATACGCGGTGCAGACCGAGCCGTTGATCGACAGGGTCGGGCGGAGGCCGCGGCTTTTGAACGCTTCGAGGAATCGCCAGAAGCCCACCCGCATGCCGTACTCGTGCCACGCCCAGTTGGGCAGGTCCGGAAGCAGGCTCGCCGCTGTCGGCGGCACCAGGATCTGGCGCGGCATGGGGTGGTCGATTAGCCAGTGCTCGACATTGACCACCGGCCAGACGGCGACGTGCCGGCCCCCGGGCAGCGCCAGGCGCGGCCGGTCGACGGCGGCGCGGTAGGCGAGGCGGTTCTCGGGTCGGCGGGTATCGTCGGGAGCGGTCTCCATCAGGCGGCCGCCCGCGGGGCGTGGTGGCTGTGGAGTTGCGCGGCCAGCATCCGGCGCAGGTCGTTGAAGGCCGGGCTCGACACGTCGCGCCGCCGCGTCAGGTCGACGGCGTGCACGGCCTCGATCCGGCCGGGACCGGGCGACATCATCACGATGCGGTCGGCCAGGAAGATCGCCTCCTCGATGGCGTGGGTCACGAACAGGATCGTCAGCCCGGTGCGCGACCAGAGGTCGAGCAGCTCGTCCTGCAGGCGCTCGCGGGTCATGGCGTCGAGCGCCCCGAAGGGCTCGTCCATCAGGACCACCTCGGCCTCGTTGGCGAGCACCCGGGCGATGGCGACCCGCTGCTTCATCCCGCCCGAGAGCTGGTGCGGATAAGCGTCGGCGAAGCTTTGGAGGCCGACCAACGCGATGTAGCGCTCGGCGATATCGCGGATCTCGGCGGCCGGGCGCCCCCGCGCCTTCGGGCCGAAACCGATATTGTCCCGCACGGTGAGCCACGGGAACAGGCCGTAATCCTGGAACACCATGCCCCGGCTCGGACCCGGGCCGGCGATCGGCTTGCCCCACATCAGCGCTTGGCCGGAACTCGGCGCCTCGAAGCCGGCGGCGACCCGCAGTAACGTCGACTTCCCGCAGCCAGAGGCGCCGAGCAGGCAGACGAACTCCCCGCGCGCGACGGTGAGGTTCGCCTCGCGCAGGGCCTCCGTGCGGCGCCCGCCCGCCGCGTAGGTCTTGGAGACCGAGCGCATGTCGAGGATCGGGATGGTGGGATCAGCCATGGTTCGGACTCCAGGCGAGCAGCCGGCGGCCGAGCTGCATGACCAGCCAGTCGGAGACGAAGCCCGCGACCCCGATCACCGCCATGCCGCAGATCACGATCTCGGTGCGCGAGAGCTGGCGCGCCTCCATGATGATCGCGCCGAGGCCGGTCTGGACGCCGGTCATCTCGCCGACCACGATCACCACCCAGGCGAAGCCGAGGCCGAGCCGGAGCCCGGTGAAGATCGACGGCAGGGCCGCCGGCAGCACCACCCGGACGAACTGCGTCGGCCCGGTGCAGCCCAGCATCGCCGCCGCCTCGAACAGGCGGGGCTCCACCGAGCGCACCCCGAACACCGTGTTGACCAGGATCGGGTAGAACGCCCCGAGGAACACGAGGAAGAAGGCCGAGCGCGGCCCGAGGCCGAACAGGATCATCGCCAGCGGCAGCCACGCGGTGACCGGAACGGGGCGCAGGACCTGCAGGACGGGATCGAGGAGCGCCCGGATCAGCGGGACACGGCCGATCAGCAGGCCGAGCGGCAGGGCGGTGGCGGCGGCCAGCGCGAAGCCGCCGTAGACTCGGCTCAACGAGGCCGCGAGATGGGTCCAGAGCGTGCCGCTGAAGGCGTCGTCGTTGACGCCGCCGACCGCGAGGTCCCGCAGTTCCGCCCAGACCTCGGCGGGGGGCGGGATCAGGCTGTAGGGCCGGCCCGCAGTGGTGACCTGCCAGAGCGCGAGCAGCAGAACCGGCACGATGCAGGCCAGCGCCAGCCGGCGCAGGCGGGCGAGCGCGAGGCCGGCCCTGTGCGCGGGCGCGGAGGCCGGCCCGAGCCCCGGCACCGGCAGGGCGCCGGCCTCGGCCCCGGTGCTCACGCCCGCCCCATCGCGTCGACGAAGCGGGTGTCGATGAAGCCGGGTTCGGGCAGACGCTTGATCTGCTTGAGGGCGAGCATGTGCTGCGCGTAGGCCCCGGCCTGCCGGACCTCGTCCGGCCCGAGGCGCCAGGTCAGCTCGACGTTCGGGGCCGAGCGTTCCAGCGCCTCGCGCTTCTGTCCGAGCTTGGCCACCGCCATGGCGATCATCGCGTCGCGGTCGCCGGCCGCGAACTCCGTGGCCTTGCGGTGGATCTCCAGCATGGTGCGGACGAGGTCGGGCCGCTCGGCGAGGGTGTCGCGGTGGGCGCCGAACACCATGTTGAGGGCGCCCATCTCAGTGCCGTAGGGGTACTCGACGAGCTGCCCCACGCCTGAGGCGAGGCTGACTCCGGGTCCCGGCTCGGCGCCCACGTAGGCGTCGATGTCGCCGCGGGCCAGCGCGATGTGCATCTCCGAGAAGGACACCCGCACGGGGGTGATGTCCTTCACCGACAGCCCCTCCATCCGCATCCGCTCCAGGACGAAGACCTCCTGGGTGCTGCCGGGCCAGATCGCCACCCGCTTGCCGCGCAGGTCCTTGATGGCGTGGATGTCCGAATCCTTCTTGGCGATCACCGCCATCCCGCGGTTGCAGGTCGAGGCGATGACCACAACCGGCTCGCCGGCGGCGGCCCCGAGCGTCGCGGCGGCGATGCCGAAGGTCCCGAAATCGACCGACTTGGTGACGACTGCGTTCTTGCACTCGGTGGGGCTCTCGAAGGGCACCACCTCCACGATCACGCCCGCGGGGGTGAATCGCTCGTAGAAGCTCGGCGCGATCGAGTGGATCAGCTTGAGCGAGCCCATCCGGATCGTGACCGGGGCGCCCTGGGCGCGGGCGCCGGACAAGGGGGCGATGAGGCCGGCCCCAAGGCCGGCCAAGAGGGTGCGGCGGCGGATCATCGAACGGCTCCAGCAGAGTCCCGATAGGCGCGAGGCTAGGCGCGGCCCCCGTTGCGAGGAAGTGCTAAATCTTGAGCGTGCCGTTGCATTTCAGGCAACACCCGCACAGGATACGGGTGTGAAGCATCTGCGCACCGTCACCTGCGTCGCCGAGATTGCCCGCGCCGGCTCGATCCGGCGCGCGGCGGAGCGGCTGAACCTGACGCCGTCGGCCTTGACCCGGCAGATCCAGGATCTCGAATACGAACTCGGCACGCCGATCTTCGAACGCCTGCCGCAGGGGATGCGCCTCAATGCGGCCGGCGAGCTGTTCGCCCGGCACATCCGCGATCAGGTCGCCGATCTCGACCGGGTGCGCTCGCAGATCGCCGACCTGTCGGGGGTGCGGCGGGGGCATGTGGCCCTGGCCTGCAGTCAGGCCTTCGTCACGCAGGTGGTGCCCGAGGAGGTCGAGGCCTACCGCGCCCGGTTTCCCCAGGTGGGCTTCACCGTGCGGGTCCGGGACCACGTGCAGGCGGTGACCGCGCTCGCGGCCTTCGAGGCCGACCTCGCCCTGATCCTGCAGCCGCCGGCCTCGGCGGAACTGCATCCGCTCTATTCCGGCCACCAGACCCTGTGCGCGCTGATGCGCAGGCACCACGCGCTGGCGGCGGAGAGCGGACCGGTGCGGCTGCGCGATTGCCTCGCCCACCCTCTGGCCCTGCCCGACCACTCGCTGGCCATCCGCCATCACATCGAGCACGCGCTGGCCCGGCGCGGTGTCGAATTGCGGCCTGCGGTCGAGTCGGGCTCGCTGGAATTCCTGCGCAACCTCACCCTGCGGGAGGACGTGGTCAGCCTGCAGATTCTCAGCGGCATCCCCGAGGATCCGCGCCTGCACAGCCGCCCGATCGATGCCCGCGACCTCACCCCGATGACGCTCGTGCTGGCGCAGCTGCGCGGACGCTCCCTGTCGGTGGCAGCCGCCAAGTTCGCCGATCAACTCGTGGCCCGGCTCAACCGGGAAGGGGCCTGACGGACACGGGGATCCGCTCCGCGGCCCCGTGCTCCGCCGGATTGCCCCGATGCAGACGCCCGAGCGGGCCGCGACCGCAGGCTTTTCGAGACGCCGTCGTGGGCGCCCTGTCACCGGGCCGGATCCTTCAACGTGTGGTTTACGTAACGCCTTGCGTCTCGCGGAAACTGCCGTTTACAGATTTGCCGACCAACGCGCGCCCCGGATCGAGGGCGCGCATGACGGCGCCGGCCTCCGGCACGGTCCCGTAGGGGAGGTTACCGCGTGACATTCGCCCGATACGGCGCAGCCCTGGCGCTGCTCTGCGGCTTCGGTTCCCTGTCGCCCCTCAGGGCCGACGAGTGCCCCAACCGCGGCCAGCTCGACGACGCCTATTGCGACGCCAACAGGGACCTCGTCGCCGACATCCCGGCCAAGACCCGCGACCCGAGCGTGATCGTCTTCGCCTACACGCCGGTGGAGGATCCAGCAGTCTACGAGAATTCGTTCAAGCCGTTCACGACCTACCTGAGCCAGTGCACGGGCAAGCGGGTCGTCTATTACCCCGTCCAGTCGAACTCGGCCGAGATCGAGGCGATGCGCTCCGGCCGGCTCACGGTGGCGGGCTTCTCGACCGGCCCCCTCGGCTTCGCCGTGAACATGGCCGGCGCGATCCCGTTCGCCGCCAAGGGCACCGAGAAGGGGCCTGAGGGCTACAACCTGATCGTCGTGGTGAAGGCGAGCAGCCCGTACAAGACGCTGGCCGACCTCAAGGGCAAGCGCGTTGCCCACACGGCGCCGTCGTCGAATTCCGGCAACCTCGCGCCCAAGGCGCTGTTCCCCGAGCAGGGGCTGAAGCCCGGCGAGGACTACAAGCTCCTCTACTCGGGCGGCCACGACAAGTCTGCGCTGGGCGTCGGAACCGGCGACTACGACGCCGCCCCAGTGGCCTCCGACGTATTCTACCGGATGGTCGCCCGCGGCACGATCAAGGGCGACGATTACCGGGTGATCTATACGAGCGAGAAATTCCCGACCTCGGGCTTCGCCTACGCCCACGATCTCAAGCCGGAACTCGCCGAGAAGCTGAAGCAGTGCTTCTACGATTTCCGCTTCCCGCCCGACATGGTGAAGGATTTCGAGGGCGACGACCGGTTCGCGCCGATCACCTACCTCAAGGACTGGGCGATCGTCCGCAAGGTCGCTGAGGACTCGGGCACCCCGTACAACAAGGTCGCCTACGAGCGCGAGGCCGCCCGCGAGGCCGAGGCCGCCCGCAAGAAGGCCGCGGGCGCGCCCAAGCCGTGACGCAGGCCGTGACGGCGGGGAGCGCGGCGCGCGCGTTGGCGGCCGGACCCGAGGGCGATCCCCGCGCGCTGGTGATCCGCGGGCTGACCAAGGCGTACCGGGCCGGCCAGCCGGTTCTGAAGGGCATCGACCTCGTGGTGCCCGGCCGCGGCCTCACGGCGATCATCGGACCGTCCGGAACCGGCAAGAGCACCCTGATCCGCTGCATCAACCGGCTCGTGCAGCCGACCTCGGGGGAGATCCTGTTCCGCGGCGAGGATCTCGCCCGGCTCTCCGGCCCCGCCCTGCGCCGGGCGCGGCGCCGGATCGGGATGGTGTTCCAAGAGTACAACCTCGTCGAGCGCCTCTCCGTGATGGAGAACCTGCTCTGCGGGCGGCTCGGCTACGTGCCGGCGTGGCGGGCGTGGCTGCGCCGCTTCCCCGAGGCCGACATCGACCGCGCCTTCGACCTCCTCGACGCGGTCGGCCTGTCGGGCTTCGCCACGCGCCGGGCCGACGCCCTGTCGGGCGGGCAGCGCCAGCGCGTCGGCATCGCCCGGGCGATCATGCAGGAGCCCGAGATCGTGCTCGCCGACGAGCCGACCTCGTCCCTCGACCCGAAGAGCTCCGTGGAGATCATGGAGATCCTGTCCCGGCTCGCGGCCGAGCGCGGCGTGCCGGTGGTGGTCAACATCCACAACGTGGCGCTCGCCCAGCGCTTCGCCGCCCGGATCGTCGGCATGTCGGGCGGGCACGTGGTCTATGACGGGCCGCCGGAGCGGCTGAGCGAGGCCGACCTGCGCGGCATCTACGGCGGCGAGAACTGGCTCGAATGAGCGTGCCCGCCCCTCCGGCCTCCCCGGACGCTTCCCCCGCCGCCGGCCGCGTCGCGTTCCGGCCCAACTGGACCGCCCGCGCCGGCTGGGCGCTCCTCGCCGCCTACGCGGTCTACGCGGCGACCCAGCTCGGCTTCTCGCCCGAGCGCTTCGCCGGCGGCATCGCCCACGGGCAGCAGTTCCTGGCGCGGATGTTCCCGCCGAACTTCTCCCGCTGGGAGCTGATCCAGTCGGGGATCCTCGAGAGCCTGCAGATCGCCGTGATCGCCACGGTGGTCGGCATCGCGGTCGCCCTGCCGATCGGCTTCCTGGCGGCCCGCAACCTGATGCCGCCCTGGGTGACGTGGCCGACCCGCATCCTGATCGCGCTCTGCCGGTCGTTCCACCCGATCATCGTGGCGATCCTGTTCGTGAAGGCGATCGGCTTCGGGGCGCTCGCGGGCGTCATGGCGCTGATCGTCGCCTCGGTGGGCTTCATCGCCAAGCTGTTCGCCGAGGCGATCGAGGAGATCTCCCTGAAGCAGGTCGAGGCGGTGCGGGCGACCGGCGCCGGCTTCCTGTCGACGCTGATCATGGGCGTGCAGCCGCAGGTGCTCCCGCGCTTCATCGGCTTCGCCACGTACCAGCTCGACTCCAACCTTCGGAACTCGACCATGGTGGGCATCGTCGGCGGCGGCGGCATCGGCGCGACGCTGTTCACCGCCTACCAGCGCTTCGACTTCGACGTGGTGCTGTCGATCCTGATCGTCATCGTCGCCCTGATCATGGTGGCCGAGATCGTCTCCGGCTGGGCCCGCAAGGTGTTCCAGTGAGCATCGCGCTCGCGCCCGCTTCCGGCGGCCCGCGCCGCTGGCAGCGCTTCCCCCTGTGGAAGCGGCTGGCGCGGCTCGCCTTCACGCTCTGCGCGGTGGCGGCCTTCGTGGCGAGCCTGCGCACCATCGAGGTCATCCCGGAATTCCTCTACGACGCCCCCGACCAGCTGGCCGACCTGTTCGGCCGGATGTGGCCGATGGATGCCGGCTATGTCGGGCCGACCCTGCGGGCGCTGGTGGAGACGCTCCACATCGCGACGCTCGGCACCCTGATCGCCATCGCGATCGCGGTGCCGATCGGGCTGATGGCGGCCCGCAACGTCACGCCCAACCGCGCGCTGAACCTGGTCGCCAAGTTCGTGTTCGTGACCTCGCGCTCGGTGAACTCCCTGGTCTGGGCGCTCTTGTTCGTGGCGGTGTTCGGGCCGGGGCCGCTGGCCGGGACCCTGGCGATCGCGCTCCGCTCCGTCGGCTTCACCGGCAAGCTGTTCGCCGAGGCGCTGGAGGAGGCCAATCGCGGCTCGATCGAGGCCCTGCAGGCCGCGGGTGCCGGGCGCCTCTCGACGCTGCTGCTCGGCTACTGGCCGCAGGTGAAGCCGGCCTTCTGGTCGATCGCGCTGTTCCGCTGGGACATCAACATCCGCGAATCCGCGGTGCTCGGGCTGGTCGGCGCGGGCGGCATCGGCGTCGCGCTCGATACCGCCCTGAACCTGCTCTACTGGGACCAGGTCGCCGTCGTACTCGCCGCGATCTTCGGCGTCGTCATCCTGGCCGAAATCGTCGTGACGGCGCTGCGCGCCCGAACGCTCTGAGGCGGGTTCCCGTCAGCGCCCCAGCGACATCCCCAGCGGCGGCTCCACCTCCGGCGGCAGCGGCGAGACGTAGCCCGCCGCGCCGACCCGGCGGGCGAGGTCCGCCTTCGCGGCGTCGCGCAGGGCCGCGTCGGTCACCGCCCGGGCGCCGGTGGCGGCCATGGCCTTGGCGACCTGCACCATCGCCTTGTGGGCCGCCGGACTCTTGCCCTGCGCCACCACCTGCCAGGTGTGGAACGGCGTGCCGATCGCCACCGTGGGCGCGTGGGCCTGGACGGTCGGCACCACCCAGCTCACGTCGCCGACATCCGTGGAGCCCACCGCCGGATTGCGCGGCGCGTCGAGGGGTACGAGGAAATCGGCGAGCGGCGCCTCCGTGCGGGGCATCCCGATGGCGCGGAACACGGCGTCGATGTCGCCGTCGGTGAGCGTCGCCCGGATCCTGCCGGCGAAGTCCCGGTCGGCCTCGTCGAAATGGGGCGGCCCGAGTTCCTCCATGACGCCGTGTAGCGCCCGCTCCAGGGGCTCGTTGCCCACGAGGTTCGACACCGCGCTGACGATCCGCACCTCGACCGCGGTCTCGGTCATCAGGGCGGCGCCCTGCGCGATCTTCTTCACCCGCTCGACCAGCGCCAGCATGCCCAGGAGGTCCCCGGCGCGGATCGAGTAGCGCACCGTCGCGCCGGCCTGGACGACGTTCGGGGCGATGCCGCCGGCGTCGAGATAGGCGTAGTGGACCCGCGCGTCGGACGGCATGTGCTCGCGCATGTAGTTCACGCCGACGCTCATCAGCTCGACGGCGTCCAGGGCCGAACGCCCGAGATGGGGCGCGGCCGCCGCGTGGGCGGTGCGCCCGGTGAAGACGAAGTCGACCCGGGTGTTGGCGAGGGCCACCGGCGGCGCCACCTCCCAGAAGCTGCCCGGATGCCAGGTGATCGCGATGTCGGTATCCGCGAAGGCGCCGGCGCGGACCATGAACGCCTTGGCGGCGCCGCCCTCCTCGGCGGGACAGCCGTAGTAGCGCACCCGGCCGGGGGTGCCGGTCTCGGCGAGCCAGTCCTTCAGGGCGGTGGCGGCCAGCAGCGCCGCCGAGCCGAGGAGGTTGTGGCCGCAGCCGTGGCCGTGGCCGCCTGCCTCCACCGGCCGGTGCGCGGCGACGCCCGCCTCCTGCGACAGACCCGGCAGGGCGTCGTACTCGCCGAGGAAGGCGATGACCGGACCGCCCTCTCCCGCCTCGCCCATCACCGCGGTGGGGATGCCGGCGACCGCCTCCGTGACCCGGAAGCCCTGGTGGCGCAGTTCGGCGACGTGCTCGGCGCAGGAGCGGGCTTCCGTGTAGCAGACCTCCGGCATGCCCCAGACGCGCTCGGACAGGGCGATCAGCCGCTCTGACTGTGCGTCGACTTGGCGCCACACGGCGTTGCGGTTGTCCATCGTGTCGTCTCCGAGAAGGTCGCGCGTCGCGTTCGCGCCATCATAGCGGGCTCCGCGCCGTCATCGCGAGCGCAGCGAGGTGACCCAGGGCTGCGCGCCCTCAGGAAGCGTGGCGCCGCTGGATTGCTTCGCTCCGCTCGCAAAGACGGATCGTCGCAAGCTCTCCGGCAGAACGCCGTGTCGAACGCCTCAGCATGCAGGGGCGAGGCCACGGGGTCGTCCGAATCGGATCTCAGTCAACACGTTTCGGTTGAACCGTCACTGGCCCGCCCCTTGCCATTGCGGCTCCCGCAATGATGCTGTGCCGCTCGCGGCGGTCAACGGGAATGCGTACATGGACGAGCGGGATCTGCGCGGCCTCATCGGTCGGGTGAAGGACGGCCGCCTGTCGCGGCGCGCCTTCGTGCAGCGGATGGTGGCTTTGGGCCTCTCCGCGCCCATGGCCGGGCTGATGCTCGCCGGGAACGGGGTGGCGATGGCGGCCGACCTGCGGGCCGGCTACAAGCCGACCAAGGCCGGCGGCGGCGGCGCGCTCAAGCTGCTCTGGTGGCAGGCGCCGACGCTGATCAACCCGCATTTCGCCGTCGGCACCAAGGACCAGGACGCCTCGCGGATCTTCTACGAGCCGCTCGCCGCCTGGGACGCGGACGGCAACCTCGCGCCGGTGCTGGCCGCCACGATCCCGTCCAAGGAGAACGGGGCGCTCGCCGCCGACGGCCGCTCGGTGGTCTGGACGCTCAAGCCCGGCGTGACGTGGCACGATGGCAAGCCGCTGACCGCCGAAGACCTCGTCTTCACCTGGGAATACGCCCGGGACCCCGCCACCGCGGCGGTGACGGCCGGCTCCTACAAGGATTGCAAGGTCGAGAAGATCGACGACCTGAGCGTCCGGGTGCTGTTCGACAAGCCCACGCCCTACTGGTGCGACGCCTTCGTGGGCATCGTCGGCATGGTGCTGCCCAAGCACCTGTTCGGCCCCTACAGCGGCGCCAAATCCCGGGACGCGCCGCAGAACCTCGCCCCCGTGGGCACCGGGCCGTACCGGTTCGTGGAGTTCCGGCCCGGCGACATCGTCCGCGGGGAGCGCAACCCGAACTACCACCTGCCGAACCGGCCCTACTTCGACACCGTCGAGATGAAGGGCGGCGGCGACGCGGTCTCGGCCGCCCGCGCCGTGCTCCAGACCGGCGAGTACGACTATGCCTGGAACATGCTGATCGAGGACGAGGTCCTGAAGCGCCTGGAGACCGGCGGCAAGGGCCGGGTCGACGTGGTCTACGGCGGCAAGCTCGAGTTCCTGCTGCTGAACGCCACCGACCCGAACGTCGAGGTCGACGGCGAGCGCTCCGCGATCAGCACGAAGCACCCCGCCTTCTCCGACCCGAAGGTGTGCCAGGCGATCAACCTCCTCGTCGACCGCAAGTCGATCGAGACCTACATCTACGGCCGCACCGGCAAGGCGACCGCCAACACGGTCAACGGCCCGGAGCGCTTCGTCTCGAAGGCCATGCAGTTCGCCTTCGACCCGGCACGCGCCAACGCGCTCCTCGACGAGGCCGGCTGGAAGAAGGGCTCCGACGGCATCCGCGCCAAGGACAGCAAGAAGCTCAAGCTGCTGTTCCAGACCTCGATCAACGCCCCGCGGCAGAAGACCCAGGCGATCATCAAGCAGGCCGCCGCCAAGGCCGGCATCGAGATCGAGCTGAAATCCGTGACCGGCTCGGTGTTCTTCTCCTCCGACCCGGCCAATCCCGACACCTGCACGCATTTCTACGCCGACATGGAGATGTATGCCTACAGCATGACGCAGGCCGATCCGGCGATCTGGCTGCTCATGTACGCGTCCTGGGAGGTGGCCCAGAAGGCCAACAAGTGGCAGGGCCGCAACGTCGCGCGCTGGCGCAACGACGCCTACGACGCGGCCTACAACGCCGCCCAGAGCGAACTCGACCCGGTCAAGCGGGCGGCGCTCCTCATCAGGTGCAACGACCTCGCGGTGTCCGAGAACGTGCTGCCGCTGATCCACCGCGCCGAGGTCTCGGCGGTCGGCGCCACGCTGAAGGCCCCCCGCAGCGGCTGGGACAACGACCTGTCGTTCCTGCCCGAATGGTACCGGGAGGCCTGAGCGGGAGCGCCGCGCCATGGGCGCCTACATCCTGCGACGCCTCCTGATCGCGATCCCGAGCCTGCTCGGCATCAGCCTGATCCTGTTCACCGTCCTGGCGCTCGCGCCGGGCGATCCGTTCGGCGAACTCGCCACCAACCCGAACGTGCCGCCCGAGGTCCGGGCGGCGCTCCGCGCCAAGTTTGGTCTCGATGACCCCATCCTGACCCGCTACCTGCACTGGCTCGTCGCCATGCTGCACGGGGACTGGGGGTTCTCCTTCGCCAGCCGGGTGAACGTCGACGCCCTGATCCTGCAGCGGCTGCCGACGACCCTGTTCGTGGTCGGCTCCTCACAGATCCTGGCGCTGCTGATCGCCGTGCCGGTGGGCCTCTACGCGGCGCGGCGCCCCTACTCGCTGGCCGATCAGGTCGCCAACACGCTGGCCTTCGTGGGCTTCTCCCTGCCGACCTTCTTCACCGGCCTGCTGTTCATCCTGCTGTTCTCGATCAAGCTCGGCTGGCTGCCGTTCGTCTACCAGGCCGACCTGCCGGGATCCGGCCTGCCCTGGATCTGGGCGAATGTCCGGCAGGCGATCATGCCGGTGGCGGTGCTGGGCTTCTTTCAGGCCGCCTCCTACACCCGATACGTGCGCGCCTCAGCGCTGGACGTCGCCCGCCTCGACTACGTCACCACGGCCCGCGCCAAGGGGCTGACCGAGGGCACGGTCACCCGCCGGCACATCGCCCGCAACGCCCTGATCCCGGTGGTGACGCTGGTCGCCCTCCAGATCCCAGCGGTGTTCGGCGGCGCCATCGTCACCGAGCAGATCTTCCGGATCCCCGGCATCGGCTCGCTGCTGATCGACGCCATGCTCGCCAACGACACGCCGGTGGTGATGGCCGTGACCTTCGTGTTCGCCGGCCTCGTCATCCTGTTCAACCTCGTCGCGGACCTGCTCTATGGCTGGCTCGACCCTCGCATCGCCCTCCGATGAGGCGCCTGCCCTCGCCCGCGCGCCCGCCTCGCCGGGGCGGGAGACGTGGCGGCGGTTCCGGCGCCACCGGCTTGCGCTCGCCAGCATCGGCGTCCTGGCGCTCCTCGTCGCCGGCGTGGTGTTCGGCGGCCTGCTCTGGCCGGTCGCCATCGACGACATCGACTTCGCGGCCCAGCTCCAGGGTCCGTCCTGGGACCACCCGTTCGGCACCGACGATCTCGGCCAGGATCTCCTCGCCCGGATGATCTACGGCGGCCGGATCTCCCTGGCGGTGGGTTTCGCCGCCATGGCGGTGGCGAGCCTGATCGGCGTGCTGGTGGGCGCCCTCGCCGGCATGTCGCGCCGGTTCCTCGACCCGGTGCTGATGTGGCTGACCGACCTGTTCCTGTCGCTGCCGCAGCTGCCGCTGCTGCTCCTCGTGATCTACCTGTTCCGCGACAGCCTGAAGGCCGTGTTCGGCAGCCAGGGCGGCGTGTTCCTGATGATCGTCGCGGTGATCGGCGGCCTGCGCTGGATGCCGGTGGCCCGGCTGGTGCGCGCGCAGTTCCTGACGCTGCGCGAGAAGGAATTCGTGGAGGCGGCTCGCTCGCAGGGGGCCACGACCGGGCACCTCGTGCGCCGCCACATCCTGCCGAACGCGCTGGGGCCGGTGATCGTGGCGGCCTCCATCGAGGTCTCGGCGGCGATCATCGCGGAATCGACGCTGTCCTTCCTGGGGCTCGGATTCCCGCCCGACATCCCGACCTGGGGGCGGCTGCTGTTCGACGCCAAGGACCATCTCGACGTCGCGCCGCACTGGGCGCTGTTCCCGGGGGGCGCGATCTTCCTGACGGTGCTGTCGATCAACTTCATCGGCGACGGCCTGCGGGACGCCCTCGACCCGCGCCGGGTGCTTTAGGGCATGCGGCCGGGCTCCGATGACTGCCGGCTTGCCGCGAACGCGCCCGCTCCCGCTCCCGCGGCGGGACATAACAACGTCAACGGCCGTTCCGGCACTGCGACTTCAGGATCACGCGCGGGTCCCCTCTCCCGTGCGGGAGAGGGACAGGGTGAGGGATCAGGTCTGTCCGGAGAAGGCGCGCCATCCAACCGCAACGATGGCCTGCCCGAGCCTGAAGCGTCTCGCCCCTCACCCCAACCCWCTCCCGCACGGGAGAGGGGGCGCGTCGCGCTCCGTCATCGGCGTCGGTGCGCGACGGAGAGGCAGGACCATCGTCGCGTCGGAGGACGAGGGGGAGGCTTGGCGTGGCCCCGCCGAACCCCGCTGGATCAGGAGTAAAGCCCATGCCGGATCCGATCCTCTCGGTCTCCGACCTCACCGTGTCCTTCCGCTCGGACGGGCGCTGGCGCGAGGTCGTGCACGGCATCTCGTTCGATGTCGGGCCCCGCGAGACCGTGGCGCTCGTCGGCGAATCCGGCTCGGGCAAGAGCGTCAGCGCCCTGTCGATCCTGCGCCTCCTGCCGCCGGACGCGAGCCGCATCGGCGGCCGCGTGCGCTTCGCGGGCCGCGAGCTGCTCGCCGCCCCCGAGGCCGAGATGCGGCGGGTGCGTGGCGATTCCATCGCCATGATCTTCCAGGAGCCGATGACCTCCCTGAACCCGGTGCTGACCATCGGCTTCCAGATCGCCGAGGCGCTGATCCGGCACCGGGGCCTGTCGCGGTCCGCCGCCGAGGCGGAGGCGATCCGGCTCCTCGACAAGGTCCGGATCCCGGCGGCCCGGTCGCGCCTGCACGAGTACCCGCACCGCTTCTCCGGCGGCATGCGCCAGCGGGTGATGATCGCCATGGCGCTGGCCTGCCGGCCGAAGCTCCTGATCGCCGACGAGCCCACCACGGCGCTTGATGTCACGATCCAGGCCCAGATCCTCGACCTGATCAAGAGCCTTCAGGATGAGGAAGGCATGTCGGTCCTGTTCATCACCCACGACATGGGCGTGGTCGCCGAGATCGCCGACCGCACCGTGGTGATGTATCGGGGCCGGGCCGTGGAGGCCGGGCCGACCGCGCGGATCTTCTCCGATCCTGCCGAGCCCTACACCCGGGCGCTGCTCGCCGCAGTCCCGCGCCTGGGTGCCATGACCGGGTTCTCGCGGCCGTTGCGGTTCCCCGTGGTCGACCGCGCCACCGGCGCGACGGCGCCGACGGTGGAGACCCCCGACACCGTCCAGGTCGCCGCGCGCCCGGTGCTGGAGGTGCGCGACCTGACCACGCGGTTCGAGATCCGCTCAGGACTCCTCGGCCGCGTGTCCGGCCGGGTTCACGCGGTGGAACGGGTCTCGTTCAGCCTCGCCGCCGGGGAGACTCTGGCGCTGGTCGGCGAATCCGGCTGCGGCAAGTCCACCACCGGGCGCTCGATCCTGCGCCTCGTCGAGCCGCTGTCGGGCTCGGTCCTGCTCGACGGCGAGGACGTCGCCGGACTCGACCCCAAGTCCCTGCGCGTCCGCCGGCAGAAGATGCAGATGATCTTCCAGGACCCGTTCGCCAGCCTCGATCCGCGCATGAGCGTCGGCGCGGCGGTGGCGGAACCCTTGCTGATCAACCGCCTCGCCATCCCCCGGGAGGCCCGGCGGCGGGCCGAGGATCTGCTCGCCCGGGTCGGCCTGAGCCCCGAGACGGCCGGGCGCTTCCCGCACGAGTTCTCCGGCGGCCAGCGCCAGCGCATCTGCATCGCCCGGGCGCTTGCCCTGAACCCCCGCCTGATCGTCGCCGACGAAGCGGTCTCGGCGCTGGACGTCTCGGTCAAGGCGCAGGTCGTGAACCTGATGCTCGACCTCCAGGCGGAATTCGGCCTCGCCTATCTGTTCATCTCCCACGACATGGCGGTGGTGGAGCGGGTGAGCCACCGGGTCGCCGTGATGTATCTCGGCGAGATCGTGGAGATCGGCCCCCGGGCTGCGGTCTTCGGCAATCCGCAGCACCCCTACACGAGGAAGCTGCTGGCCGCCGTGCCGGTCCCGGACCCGGCCCGACGGGGCGCGCGGCACGCCCTACCGGACGACGAGATCTGCAGCCCGATCCGGGCGCCCGACTACGTGGCGCCGGACCGGCTCTACCGGGAGGTCGCGCCCGGTCACGTCGTGCAGGTTTGGGACTCCGACCGGGTTGCGGATGCGCCGCGGGGTGCGGCGGCCTGATCGGCCTCGGCTCGGCACCGTCCCCACCTCGCCGCACCGAACGTAATGCTTGCGATCCTGCCCGATATACAGGCAGTCTTGCTCAGAAAGCGGTCAGTGCCGGTAAGAAATATTTGATTATTACCTACTAATGGAGGCGCTACACACGCGGTGTGCTGCCGCGACGAAGCGGACGAGAGGCTTCCGTGCGCGCAAGCGATTTCAGATCTTTCCACGAGGCGTCGAAGCGCAGTGGCGTGATCCTGTCGTTCGACGGAGATCTGTCCGAGAACATGATGTTCTCGCTGGGTGAGGTCCTCAAGATGCGCATGCGTCACGAGGACACCGATGCCGCGGTGGCCAAGCGCGTGTTCTCGATCTTCGTCGAGCAGGCGCAGAACGTGATCCGCTACTCCGCCGACAAGGTGGCGCCCGCCGAGGCGCCGGGTCCGGGCCGGGCCAGCGCCGGCATGATCGCGGTCGGCACCGAGGGCGGACGCTTCTTCGTGGTCTGCGGCAACGAGGTCGGCAAGACCGAGGTCCCGCGGCTGCGCGAGCGCCTCGACGAGATCTCCGGACTGTCGAGCGACGAACTCAGGAAGGTCTACCGCGAGAAGCTCCGCCAGCCGCCGGACGAGGGCAGCCTCGGCGGTAGCATCGGACTGATCGAGATCGCCCGCCGGTCGAGCGCGCCTGTCGAGTACGACTTCCAGGATCTGAGCGCGGAGCGCAGCCTGTTCTGCCTCAAGGCCTTTATCTGAGGACCGCACGGACATGGACCGCATCACGCTGACCAGGACCGAGCGATCGCCCGAGGTCGATTTCGATTTCGCGTCGGGGCGTCTCGTCCTGCGCGGCGAATCCTACCCGGAGGACGCGGCCGCGTTCTTCGGCCCGCTGCTGCAGGCCCTGCGCGGCCATCTCGCCGAGACCGAGGCGAGCCCGATCACCTTCGACGTCGCGCTCGCCTACTTCAACTCGTCCAGCGCCAAGGCGCTGATGAACCTGTTCATGCCCCTGGAGGATGCCGCCGCGGAGGGCCGCCCGGTGACGATCCGCTGGATGTTCAGCGCCGAGGACGACGTGATCCAGGAGGCTGGCGAGGACTTCGCGGCCGATTTCGCGCATGCGCGGTTCGAGATGATCCCGGGCGTCCCCGCGTGAGCGCGAAACAGGCGCCCGCCCCCGATCTCCTGTCCGAGCCGGCGGATGCGTTCAGCCTGTTCGACACCGAGGAGGCCGTCCTCGGCCGCTCCGAGGTGATGCTGGCCCGGCTCGCCGAGGTCGGCGACGGGGTGCGCGAACTCGCCGGCGCGTATCGGCGCAGCTACCACGAGCAGCGCCGGCTGGTGCGCTTGAGCGACCGCATGCAGCTCGACCTGCACCGCGCCAACCAGCGCCTGGCCGAGCAGCAGCGCACCCTGCGCCACCTCAACGATGCCCTTTCGGCGGAGATCGAGCACCGGGCGCGCCTCGAGGCCGAATTGCGTCGCCTCGCCGATACCGACCACCTGACCGACGCGCTCTCGCGCCGCCGCTTCCTGCAGGTCTGCGAGGACGCCTGGGCGCGAATCCAGTCCGTCGCGACGACGTCCAGCGTGCTGATGCTCGACCTCGACCGCTTCAAGCGGATCAACGACCGCTACGGTCACAGCGCGGGCGACCTCGTCCTCAAGGCCTTCGTCGAGACCTGCCGCGACTGTCTGCGCCCGGACGACGTGATCGGCCGCATGGGCGGCGAGGAATTCGCCATCCTCATCGCCGAGACCGCGCTGCCGGAGGCGCAGGCCGTCGCCGAGCAGCTCCGCCGGGCGGTGGCGCAGCGGCCGGTCCGCCTGGACCACGGGCTGCTTCCGATCTCGGTGAGCATCGGCCTCGCGGCGTTCGGGGCGAGCGAGTCGATGCCGGCGACGCTGCGTCGGGCCGATGCGGCGCTCTACGCGGCCAAGCATGCCGGCCGCGACTGCGTCCGCTGTGCGGCGGAGGCCGGCGACCACGCGGATCCGTCCGAGACTGGCTCGATCCTGAGCTGACCCGCCGCGGACGGCCCGCGCCCATCGGGTCCTCCCGGGCGCGGCTTCGCGCCCCGGGGCAGCGCGAGGCCCGGCGGCTTTCGCCTCCGGATCGCGCCGCCGACCGGAATCGTCCTGACACGGAGTGATGTCGCGTGAGTGGACCTGACACCGCGATCGACCCGCCGCAGCGCGCCGCGGGCCTCCGGGGCGCCCGGCCCCTCCGGACCGGTGACGCCCTGGCGAAGCTCGGCTTCGCCGACATCGACCCCGTCCCGGCGGCCGGTGCGTCAGGGCGCGCGGGCGGGCTGCGCGGTGCCGGTCCGATCCGCCGGGGCGATCCCCTGTCGAAGCGCGGGTTCGCCAACGTTCTGGCGGCGGGCACACCGGCGGCCGAGCTGATGAAGCCCGGCGCCCTGCGGGGGGCGGCTCGGGGCCGCGACCTCGACAGCCTGCCCCATACCTTGTTCCTGCGCATCTACCCGGTGATCGGCGCACTCCTGCTGCTGACGCAGCTCGGGATCGCGTGGGTGAACTACACCGACCAGCTCCGCCTCTACGACGGCCGGGCGCAACTCCTCGCCCGGATGACCGCCGCCGCGATCGCGCGGCCGGACTGGGCTCGCAGCGCGGAGGCCTATGGCGGGCCGCTCAAGGCCCTGGGCGCCGAGCCCGCCTTCCGCCATGCCATCCTGCGCGACGCCGAGGGCCACAGCGTGGCGACGGCCGGGACGCCGCCGTCGGGCCGGGGCTGGTCCAACGTCTCGGCCACGGCCGACCTGTCGGTGCCGGGCCTTCCCCGCCCGGCGGGGAGCCTGACGGTGACGTTCTCAACCCAGGACTTGCGGGACAACGCCGCGTGGCAGGTGATGCTCGCCCTCGGCGCCAGCATCGGGCTGATGATCGCCTTCGTGATCACGCTGCACGTCACCGTGCGCCGCCACGTCATGGCGCCACTGATGCGGCTGCTGCTGGCCATGCGCGAGATCGAGCACAAGCGCTGGACGACCGTGGACCTCGGCGGCGCTTACCGGCCCAGCAACGAGATCGACGTCATCAGCCAGGCCTTCAACCGCATGGTCGACGGGTTGCGGAGCGGCGACGCGGCCAAGCAGCTCCTCGTCGA
The DNA here is from genome assembly GCF_054049775.1 of Methylobacterium sp. P5_C11. Taxonomy (NCBI): domain Bacteria; kingdom Pseudomonadati; phylum Pseudomonadota; class Alphaproteobacteria; order Hyphomicrobiales; family Methylobacteriaceae; genus Methylobacterium; species Methylobacterium sp. P5_C11. Next base: position 30,291 of record NZ_JBFULS010000057.1, read on the forward strand.
GCTTGAACTCGCCCACGACAAGCTGGAGCGCGCCAACCGGCAGGTGATCGAGAGCATCGGCTACGCGCGGCGCATCCAGGATTCGGTGCTGCCGGACCGGAACGCCCTCGCAGGGGCCGGGATCGAGGTCGCGGTGCTCTGGGAACCGCTCCACGTGGTCGGCGGCGATTATTTCTGGCTGGAGGAGATCGACGGTCTCAGCGTCGTCGCGGTGGCGGACTGCACCGGCCACGGGGTGCCCGGCGCCTTCCTGACGCTGATCGTCGCCACGGCCCTCGACCGGCTCCTGCACGAGCGCGGCCTGCGCTCGCCGGCGGCGATCCTGGCGGCCCTCGACACCATGGTGCGCACGCAGCTCCGCCAGGACGGGCGCGGCGCCGAATCGGATGACGGTCTCGATTGCGGCATCTGCGTCTGGGATCGGGCGACCGGCGCCCTGCGCTTCGCCGGCGCCGGCCTGTCCCTCACGGTGATCCGGGACGGCGTGGCCGAGCGCGTCCGCGGCCACCGGCGGGGCCTCGGCTACCCGCGCACCGGCCGCGAGACGACCCCGGAGGACGTCGTCGTGCCCGTTGCCGGCGCGACGTTCTACCTGATGACGGACGGCATCACAGACCAGATGGGCCGGGTGGCGCCCGACCGGAGCCCGCGGCTCCTCGGCCCGCGCGGCGTGGCCGACAGCCTCCTGCGCCACGCGGATCAACCGCTCGCCGCCCAGGCCGCCGCCCTTGAGGCCTATCTCGATGCCTATCGCGGCGCCGAGGCCCGGCGGGACGACATGACCCTGGTGGCGTTCCGGTTTCCACCGGACACGGCGGCGATGCCCGCGGTCTGACCCCTCCCCTCACCCCGGCGCCACGCGTCCGATGCCGGCCGCGCATCAATCGATCCAAGAATGACGTTGGACAGGGCCTTCGCCCTGCGCCACGCTGGTGCAGCGATTCAAACGGAAGCGTCGGCGACGTTTCGAAAAGTCGATGCCTCGCCAGAGACCTCAGGCTCATGCGCAGGAACGCGGTGGCTGCGTCTGAGCATGAGGGACCGGCAACGGGATAGCTGTCGCGAGCGGCACGGTTCCGTCGCCGCCTCCGATCCGCGCCCAAGATCCGCGTCCATGCGCGGGAGGAACCCTGGAGGAAGCCTTGGCTCAGGACGCCGTCACCGGGATCCGCCTGCGGTCCGTCTCCCTGCCCCTGAAGACCCCGATCAGCGACGCCAAGGTGCTCACCGGCCGGCAGAAGCCGATGACCGAGATCGCGATCCTGTTCTGCGAGGTCGAGAGCCGGGAGGGCCATCGCGGCCTCGGGATCAGCTATTCCAAGCGCGCCGGCGGCCCGGGCCAGTTCGCCCATGCTCGCGAGATCGCCCCGGCGCTCCTCGGGGCGGATCCGAGCGACATCGCCAAGGCCTGGGACACGCTCGCCTGGGCCGGCGCCTCCGCCGGCCGCAGCGGCCTCGCCGTCCAGGCGATCGGCGCCTTCGACGTGGCCTTGTGGGACCTCAAGGCGCGGCGGGCGGGCCTGTCGCTCGCCAAGCTCCTCGGAGCGCAGCGCGACTCGGTGCGCTGCTACAACACCTCGGGCGGCTTCCTGCACACGCCGCTGGAGGAGTTGCTGATCAACACCGACCGCTCCCGGGGGAAGGGCATCGGCGGCATCAAGCTGAAGGTGGGCCAGCCGGACTGGGCCGAGGACATCCGCCGGGTCTCGCGGGTGCGCGAGCACCTGGGTGACGCCTTCCCGCTCATGGTCGACGCCAACCAGCAATGGGACCGGCCGACCGCCATGCGGATGGGCCGGACCTTCGAGCGCTTCAACCTGATCTGGATCGAGGAGCCCCTCGACTGCCTGGACACCGCCGGGCACGCGGCGTTGGCCGCCGCCCTCGACACGCCGATCGCCACCGGCGAGATGCTGACGAGCGTCGCCGAGCACTGGGACTTCATCCGCCAGAACGGCGCCGATTTCCTGATGCCCGACGCGCCGCGGGTCGGCGGCATCACGCCGTTCCTGAAGGTGGCGGCGCTCGCCGAGTTCGCCGGGCTGACGATCGCGCCGCACTTCTCGATGGAGCTGCACATCCACCTCGCCGCCGCGCTGCAGCGGGAGCCCTGGGTGGAGCATTTCGAGTGGCTGGAGCCGCTGTTCAACGAGCGGCTGGAGTTGGAGGACGGCCGCATGCGGGTGCCGACCCGGCCGGGCCTCGGTCTCTCCCTGAGCGAGCAGGCGCTCGCCTGGACGCGCGAGACCGCCGGATTCGGCAGCCTCGGCTGAGCGGGCGCGAGAAAGGCGGCGGCGCAGGCTCGGACGGGCGGCAGCGTCGGCATCAGCCCGCCCCGACAGCCTTCGGTCCTCGGAGAGATTGTGGTTCACGGGCGTGGCGCCCGGCGCCGTCAGCAGCTTGGCGTCGGCGCGGAACCGAAGCCGGCCTGCGGGAGCCGCGCGCTGTTCCTAACGCGAGATCAGAAGCCGGCCGACCACGGTTCCGGTCGAATCACGCACGACGAGCGTCCATGGGCTGTCCCGATCGGAGACGCCCAGACCATCCGCCATCTCGTCGATCACGCTGCGGGCCTCCTCAAGAGCCTCGGCCGCATCCTCGGCCTCCACGCCCTGCTCGTCGCGGATCGTCTCCTTGCCGTTCTCGACATCGAAATAGAAGCGGATGGGCACGCATCTCCTCCCTGATTGCTGCCCTCGGGAGGGCCCCTGCATACTGCCTACGTAGTTCGCCTAAGTCCGACAATGCTCAGTAGGAGACATAAACCTTAACAAAACTCAAAACTGCTTTCGCACGTCGCGTTGCAATAATGTCGAGATTTCGGCCAAATAATCCATTATAGGTATCGCCGATCACCCTTTCGACCCCGCGGCGATGGCGGCGCGCGGTGACTGGCCTCAGGGGGTTCGAGATGACAGCCTCCGGCGATTCGGAACGCGGTAAAAAATCCGCCCCCGCGGCGGACAGGAAACAGAAATTGCGCCTGCACGTCCGATCGGTCCTGGCCCGGTGCAGCACCGCTCAAGGTCCGTCCCCCAGCCAGGACACGAAGACCGAGACACGTTGAGCGGTGACCGCGGCCGGGCCGCCGGATGCGATCGCACGTGGCCGCGGCTGCCCCTACGCCCTTTGAGCATCGGATAGGCCGATCACGTTCGTGAGAGGCTCGCGCATCGCGGCCGCGGACAGGACGGCGTGGCGAAGGTCTGGCGGTCGAGGGAATCGGCGCGGCTGGCTGATCGCGCAGACCTGCCGAATCGCCTCGGACGATGCCAACCACCCGAGCCCGCGCGATGGGCGCCGCCCCTGCCCCGATCCGCGGCTGCATGGGACGCCGCGATCAGCGCGGGACAACTTTACCGCGCTCACGGCAATGCCTGATCCGCAGGATCGGGGCCTGTCACCCGAGGCCGGGTCCTGCGGATCGGGAGGCCTACCTCCAACGGCGGAGCCGGTCTCGCCGAAAGCGGACGGGCCGTTCAGCGGCGGCCGGCGAGGAGGGCGACCAGGCCGGCGCAGACGGCGGCTCCGGCCTGCGCCGCCAGCAGCGCGACCGGAATTCCCTGCGGAAGGGCCAACGCGAACCCGATTGTTCCCCCAATCAGTGCGGCGAAGACCAGCACGATCAGCAACGACTTACCTCCATTGATGGATCGCCGGCCGTCTTGTTGCCGAACCTGTCGCGCGCTCAGTGTCGTCGCAAGGGTTCCGCTTGCGATCGACGCCCCTTCGGACCGGCTGACCGCCGCCGAAGCCGGCTGCGTCGACGCCGGCCGGGCCAGCCGGGCGCACACTCCGCCCCGCAGGTTCCGACCCCGTCTCGCCCCGAGTCAAGGAGCCGACATGTTGCGCCCGGCTGGGACCCCGACACCGATCGAGCCGTCGACGCCACAGGACATGGTCGAGACGATCAACGAGGCGTTGGTCAAGACCTTGCCGGCCACGGCGCATGCCGGCCCGGGCCTGAAGGCAAGCTGGGCGACGAAGCGCGCCCTCGACGCCGCCACGGCCCTGACGGCCCTGTTTCTGCTGCTGCCGCTGCTGCTGTTCATCGCCCTCTTGATCTGGGGAAGCGATGGCCGATCGCCGATCTTCCGCCACAAGCGTCTCGGCCGGCACGGGCGCCCCTTCGGCTGCCTGAAGTTCCGGTCCATGGTGCCGAACGGTGACGCGGTGCTGGCACGGCACCTCGACGAAAACCCCGAGGCTCGGGCCGAGTGGGAGGCGTCGCACAAGCTCACCCACGATCCGCGCGTGACCGCGCTGGGTCAGGTCTTGCGGAAGACCTCCCTCGACGAGCTGCCGCAGCTCTGGAACGTCCTGTGCGGGGAGATGAGCCTCGTCGGACCCCGGCCGATCGTGCAGGCCGAAGTCGTCCGGTACGGGGCGGATTTCACGACCTGCTTCTCCGTCCCCCCGGGGCTGACCGGCCTGTGGCAGGTCTCGGGACGCAGCGACACGGGCTACGCCGAGCGCGTCGCCCTGGATTGCGCCTATGTCAACCAGTGGACCCTCACCCGCGACCTCGGCATCCTGCTCAAGACGGTGCCGGCCGTGTTGAGTCAGCGCGGCAGTCGCTAGCGCCATGCCGGTGCGATCGCGCCGTGATGCCCGCGCCCGCCGCGGACCGCACCGATGAAGGGCCTGATGCTCAATGCTCTGCTGGGCCTCATGTTGGGACGTTTCGGTTCGGTCTGGCGCCTGCTGGTCTTCGTCCCGATCGTGATGGCCGAAGTCACCTATGGTCTCTGCGTCCATCATCTCAGCGCCAGCGCCTGCCTGCGGCGCGGCACGGCCCTGCTGATCTGCGGCCAGCTCGCCTTTCTGCTCGGCGCGCTGCTGCGGCCCCTGACCGACCACCGATGATCTGGGCAGCTGCCACACCCTCGGCGTGTCAGCCCGGCTCGTCCTCGGCGATGGGCGCGTCCGCACAGAGGCGCCAGAATTCCAAGAACCCGGCGGCGTACAGGGCGATGACCACACTCGACCAATGCATCGTGTCACCCCGGCCACAGATCACAGGGGGTGCTAGCGCGGAGATCCTAAGATTCCGTGCTCCGGTCAGGCCGGCCCGCATCCGTCGGGAGCCGGCCGACCCTGGGTCTGCGGCGCAGGGGGCGATCCGCAGCGACAGCCCACCGGTCGAGCCGCCCCGACCGACCGGTGGGTCCGGAACATCGTTGAGCGGCGGTGGATCGCACCATGAGGTCACAGAACGGGACGGTCCGGTGATGCGCCGATCCAGTATCGCCCTCAACCCAACCCACATCCACCGATGAGCGCGGCCCGCCGTGTCCGGAGCCGGTCATCGAATCGCCCCCTCTCGCCACACCCCGACGGTCAAATGTCTGCAGACCGACCGATTTACCGCGCCCGAATTGGAATACTGCGAACATCCACGGTCGTTGGATCGACCCGAGACTTGTCCGTCCCTTTTGAATGCGGCCACCCCGAATGGATGACGCTGATGCGCCTTTGAACCGCTGTTTCATCTGACAACCCGGTGGCTGCTCCATGCGCGCAAATCAATCGACTCCCTCCATTGACGGCTCGGCTCAGATACGGGCGGCGAAGGGCGCGAGCTGGCTCATTGCAGGCAAGTTCTCAGCGAAAATCATGGACGCCCTTGTCCTGGTCGTTCTCGCGAGACTGCTTGGCCCGACCGATTTCGGCTTGGTCGCTCTGGCGATGAGCTTTGTCGTCATTTCCGAAGCGATATTGGAAATCCCGGTCAGCCAGGCGCTCCTGATTGTTCCGGATTTGACAGAAGAGCATTTGAATACCGCCTTTACCCTCGGCTTCATCAGAGCGATGATCATCGTCGTAACAATTGCGATCCTCTCGTATCCCCTGGCGCATTTCACTGGTGAGCCGCGGCTGACAAATCTCTTGATCATCCTCGCCTTTGCGCCGGCCATCCGGGGAATTGCGAGCCCGAGATTGATTGTTTACATCAAGGACCTGGATTTTCGACGCGACTTCGCCGCTGAGGTGACGGGGAAATTCGTCGGCGGCATGCTCGCGGTTACGATTGCCTTTACCTTCAGGACATACTGGGCGCTGGCGGCGGCGACATTGGCAAGTCCTGCCGCGATGACGGTTACATCTTACCTTATTGCGCCCCATCGGCCGCGCTTGACGCTTGCCAAATGGAATGTCTTCTCGCACTTCGTGAGCTGGAGCTTTTTTACACAATTATTCATAGCCTTGAGCTGGCAATGCGACCGAGTCCTGCTCGGCCGATACGTCGCCGCCGCCGATCTCGGGCGGTATACGATTTGCAACGACATGACCAACCTGCCGCATCAGGCGCTGATTTTGCCGATCACGCGGCCGCTGGCGACCGTTATCTATACGAAATCAGGAGATTTACAGGGGCTTCAAGCGTCGTATCTTCTTGCGTCATCGGTCATCGCGACATTCATCGCACCAATCTACGTCGGATTGTTTTTCCTGGCCGGGCCAGCGATTCAGGTGATGCTGGGGCAGAATTGGGATGGCGCCGACCACATAGCTGCTGTCCTGGCTCTGGCATTCCTGCCGGGACTGCCGGCGGGTCCGTGGCGAGCCGTGGCGCTTGCACGCGAGAAATCCCACTGGTTGACCGCAGCAGCACTTGCGGAACTAGGGGTGCGATTGCCCCTGACTTGGTACATGGTCTCAGCCCATGGCGCTGAGGGCGCTGCGTGGACCCGGGTCATCGTGAGCGTCATGCTCTGCGGCATAGCGATCATCTGCATCAAAAGACTGATCGCAATAAGCATTTTCCGACAGATCTACGCCGTCATCCGTCCGGCGATCGCCGCTTCCGTGATGGCCATGGTCGTCTGGCCTCTGTCAGTCCACTTGATGAATGCGCCATCGAAACTATTCTTGAGCCTAGAATTGGCGTCGGTCGTCTTAATCGGCGGCGTCGTATACGTATCGGTACTTTTTCTGACTT